>CAZPJZ010000087.1:0-7884 GCA_964586995.1 uncultured Pirellulales bacterium
GTTTAGCCATCGCCAGCACGTCTGCCCTGAGCCCATTCGGCTTTCGCTCAGGGCAAGCTCCGTCGAATGGGACGACGGCTGCACGTGCAGCCGCCCGCAGAACAAGACCATTGTCAAGAGCGCCACGTGCCAATAATATATGCCGCACAGAATATGAATTCGTCTTTCGCTATTGGATAATCCGAGCTGCCCATGGCCGTGTCGGAAAATATTGTCCCAGCCGTGGCCCTGACCATCCTGGCAGGCCTTTCCACCGGGATAGGTAGCGCCATCGCCTATCTTATCAGGAAGCCAAGAATAGCATACCTTGTCTTCTCGTTGGGCCTGTCAGCCGGCGTGATGATCTACGTATCATTCATGGAGCTTCTGCCTCGTGCTGTGCACAGCGTCGGCCAATTCTGGGGGCTTAGCGCTTTCTTCATCGGCATAGCTGTTATCGGCCTGATAGACATGCTTACGCCCGGTCCGAAAAATCCGCACGAGTACGAGGGGATCGACGCCCCCACCGCCCCTCGGCAAGACAAGTATCTTATGAGGGCCGGCCTGCTGACTGCGCTGGCCATCGGCGTTCACAACTTCCCCGAGGGCCTGGCCACATTTGCATCAACACTCAGTGACGTAAAGCTCGGCCTATTCATCGCTATAGCGATTGCCATTCATAACATCCCGGAGGGAATTGCAGTATCGGTGCCCATTTTTTATGCCACATCGAACAAGAACAAGGCGTTCTTTTACTCGTTTCTTTCCGGCTTGTCTGAGCCGGTCGGAGCTGTGGTCGGCTACCTGATATTGCTGCCATTTTTGACGCCGGCCCTTCTTGCGGGCCTCCTGGGTTTCATCGCCGGAATAATGATATACGTGTCGCTCGACGAACTGCTGCCCATGGCTCACCGTTACGGGCACGGCCATCTGGCAATCATCGGCACAGTCTGCGGAATGCTGATAATGGCCATCAGCCTGCCAATGCTGAACTGACCGCCCGAAATTGAACCGGGCTATTCAATTTCAAACAACTTCTTGCTTTGCCTGGTTCGCGTCGGTCTGCCGTCTAATCACCGAAGAAGCGCCCGTAATCATATCTGTTATATAGGGCAGATTCGAAGCTATTTATGCCGGACTATCCAGGCATTTTTTTACCGTTGCCTTTTAATGCTGTTCCAACCAGTGAGAAGCCATGATTGAATAGTCTGCAAAATCTACTTTGCAGTCGCCGTTTATATCGCCGGCGATGATAGTCTCACAAACCGGCTTGCCAAAATATGATTTGCTTGCCTCAGTGGTTCCGCCGTAGGCGCCCATATTGATTCTGCCGCCATTGGGAAACGGCTCATGTCCTATAGGCGACATTGGATCACCGGCATCGATACAGGGACTTGTTACATCATCCTTTACCCAACCTTGAGTCTGTGGATTCCATCTGCCAGCTTCTGATTTCAAATGATAGTCTCCGTCAATCCAGAAATCGTCATTTGGATCGGGCGTCCCATTAGGGTCCCAATAGCCGGGCAGAACGAAAAGCGGATCGACATTGATGTTACCTTCGCCCCACACAACCGCATTGTATGGATCATAAATAGAGAACTGGCCGCCTTTTACATCTGTGTAGTTGATAGTAATAGTCGAAATGGCCTCATAGTATATCTCATACCCATCGTCCCAGAGGATACAGTTGCTTAGGATCGTCGGAGGTTTTAGAATGCTGGAATGGTATTCAAGAGCACCTCCCTGGAGTGTTGAATTTCCAGAGAATGTGCAATTTTTTAGAGTCAGGGAATCTCCACCAGAACAAATCCCACCTCCACGACGAGCAGAATTTCCTGAGATGATATTATTCGTTATCGTCATAGGCGAGCAATCCCCGCAGTAAATCCCGCCCCCACCCTTGTTACCTTCAGCCACATTTTCTGTGATAGTGTTGTCCGATATTATCGAGGAGCAATAACCGGTGGCAATACCACCACCGCCGACACCAGCATAATTTCTCGAGATAGTATTATTCGTTATGGTTGGAGAGCAACCAAAGCATAGAATCCCACCTCCACAAGATCCCGCCGAGTTTTCTCTGAACTTACAGTTCATTACCACCGGATTGCCGGATTCAATGAGCATCCCTCCGCCGCTGTCGTGCGGACTTGAACCATTGGCGTTACCACCGGTTATAATGAAGCCGTCCACTATAGCGGCTGAATCTGTTCCGTTGCCCGTCACAACATGGTAGCTGTTCTCAGCTCGCGTAGGTTCAGTCAGCAAATTGTAAGGTGTGTTAACATCGGCATCGTTTCCGCCCAAATCACCGCTGAGGGTAGTCTTGTAAACCTCAGAATCCCGCGCATTGGGATCTGGCTGGCCAAATCCGGCGTATCCGCCTTCAAGAGCCACACCATCTTTAAGCTGAAACGTCTCTGTACGCAAGCCAGATGACACTATCTGTTTTCCAAAGCGGCCTGTCACAACCTGCTGATCAGGCTTATAGATTCCCTTAGCAACCCTGATTTTGTCACCATATTGGGCGGTAGCCAGTGCATCGTGCAGACTTAAGTGTGCATCGGCCCAGTTCGAGCCGTTGCTTTGACCTGTAGCACTCATATCGACATAAATTATCCGTGCTTTTGCTGCCGGAACTGCGATGGACGATAGTACCACTATTATTCCTGAACAGGTCCAGAAGCGTGTTGTTGCACTCATAACCTCTCTCCGAATAGAAATTCAAAATCTATGACGTAAGTAGGATAGCATATCTGCCTGAATTTGTCCAGAAATTTACCCTAATAGGTTGCCTTTAGCGTCTTCACACTCTTTATTCTCTGATGTTTTAAGGTACAATGTATCTTGGCTATGTGGGCTGCGAAACTTCGTACCATTTTTCTATGGCAGATATACAAGATAGGGATAAGATCGAGGAGATTCGCAAAAAGATAAAGACCTTCCCGACCGGGCCGGGCTTGTACTTTATGAAAGGCTCAGGCGATAAGGTCCTTTATATCGGCAAGGCCAAGAATCTGCGCTCGCGGGTGGCCAGCTATTTTCAGCCGGGCGGAGAAATAACGGCCGCACGTGGCCCCAAAATCGCTGAGATGATAAGCAAAGTTCAGTCGGTCGATTTTCTGGAAACAGAAACCGAAGTCGATGCGGTGCTGAAGGAGGCCCGGCTGATAAAGGACATTCGCCCGGCCTACAATAGCGACCTGGTCGACGACAAAACCTTTCCTTACCTGGAAATTACTACCGGCGAAGATTTTCCCGGCGTCTACATCACCCGAAAACCGCGACTTAGGGGCAGCAGATTGTTCGGGCCTTTCGCCGGCGCCAAGGACCTGCGGCAGGTCATGGTCGAGCTGCAAAAAATATTCAGGTTCCGAACGTGCACGCTGGATATCAAACAAGATGATGCCAAGCGCAGATTCTTCCGCCCGTGTATCCTGTATAGCATAAAGCAATGTTCCGCTCCCTGCGCAGATAAGATCGACAAGAGCGAGTACAAAAAGAGCATCACCGACTTTGTAAAATTCCTGCGCTCGAGGCGTTCGACCGTGCTGCGGGACTTGCGCAAACGAATGGCAAAGGCTGCTGAAGCACTTGAATATGAGAAGGCGGCGATGTTCCGCGACCGCATCGGACTGATTGAGCGACTCGACCGACGAGGCATTCCCGAAGAGGATGTCCAGCCGGAGGTTTTCGCCGCTGACCCGACCGAAGCTCTCATGCGGCTGCGAGATCTGCTGCAGAGCGCTGAGCCGGTAAGGATTATTGAAGGTATCGATGTGGCCAATATCTCTGGTGCCGAGGCGGTTGGGTCGCTGGTGAAATTCATCGATGGCAGACCCTTTAAGAGCGGATATCGGCGGTTCAAGATAAAGACCGTTAAGGGCATTGACGATTATGCCATGATTACCGAGGTGGTCAAACGCAGATACAAATACGCCTTGCGGGGCGAAGAGCTTTGGCCCGACCTGGTCCTGATCGATGGAGGTCAGGGTCACTTACACGCCGCCGAAGCGGCTTTACGAGAGATGAAGGCGCCGCCCGTGAAGGTCGCCTCCATTGCCAAGAAAGAGGAACACGTTTATCTACAGGGTGACGCCACGCCGTTGAAGCTGCCCGCCCATTCACCCGTTCTCAAACTGCTGCAATACGTGCGGGATGAGGCCCACCGTTTTGCCCAACACTATCACCACATCCTTCGGCGAAAGACAACGCTTGATGGGTAAAAAAAGGAGCTTCCCAGGCCAAGAAACAAAATTTTTTTCACTTTTTGTCGCCCTAAAAGCAGCCAGGTGCGCCGCGTAAACAACTCGTTATCGGGGCTAATTGGGAGAAGGTGTTGCGTTCGAGAGAACAGCCGTGCACGGCGCATCCGGAGGTTCGGGTGGGCAGAGAAAACTGAGGAGATTCGAGCGCTGTGCCGCTGCTTTGCCTGCGCTAAACCAGAGTATCCTGCGGGGCTTGTGGGGCATCAATAAAAGCTCAAGAATCCCGATGAGATATGCCGATGCTCATACTGGAATTGACCGAAGATGCGGTCGCGGAAAGCGACCGCACCGGTGAAATGGCCTTGGTAATACGTTGCCCCTGTGAGGCACAAGGCGAGTATTCCAGACATACACTTTAAGTAGGTAAAGGGATAGTCTCGCAGTTGCTCGTACAGGGGCTTTTTATTTGACCTGGCCTGTTGGAAGCTTCCATATTTTCACGCCCACGTGCCGAACACGATAGGACACGGCCAACAGTCAGAGGCTTTGCGCGGCTTTTGCGTCCCGTCGCACATAATTTATACTTTAATATATTATGGAGGCGTAGAGAGTATGAAGCTAAAACGAAGAATGCGCGACATTACGCTGTTTCTGGCTCTATCGGCAGGCGCTTTTTGTGCGTGTTATTGCGTTTTATCGCTGGCTAACAACTATTACTTGGCGCGCTACAACTTAGACATCTGCACGCAGGACGTGCAAGGCTGGGAGGCATGTCGCCAAACAAGGCCCAGTTATTATAGGGCCAACGCAGATGCGGTCAATTCCTGCCTCAAAGACCTGGACGCCGCCCGAGAGAATTTTTGGGTAAATCTATCGATAGGACAATTAGCGGGACTGTTCGCATTAGCAGGATTGGGCGGAGCGGCTGTGGGATACCTGTCGACTTGGGCCGCCATCTGGTTTATCTACTCGGCGGTTCACAAATTCGCCTCGCTGCTGGTGCGGTGTATTCGCGGCACAGCCACCGAGGGATTTCAAAACCGAAAGCCTCATTCAGAACGCGGCAAGGAATCTGCTGTTTTGGGCAGTCAGACCTCTCGCTTCGCCAAGGGTAGCGGTCCTGAGAAGGTCTCTCCGCAAGCACAACGCCAGCCGCATCTCTGCCAAGCCGAGCAGCCCGAACCCTCACATTCACAGGCTGAGCATCATCACGAAGAGTTTGCACATCAAGATCGCTTAGCTTTGCCTGTAATGGCAGCTCCTCCGTGCTCGCCGCCGGCAGGGCCGCAAGAAGGTGGTTGATAGGCGTGACCGACTGACTGCAGTATCTAAAGTCTTTGCGTCAGTCCTTGGCATTGATCGGCGAATCCGCCGCTTTGGCAGCCCGGTGCCGAGCCACGTCAGCGTAACCCGCCGGCTCACTCATGCTGGCGTAGGCTGTCCCGCCGTACGCGCCCATATTGATTCTGCCGCCATTGGGCCAGCGCTCGCCCGAGGCATCCGCCGACGGGTCACCGCCGTCAACACACGGACTGGTGACATCGTCAAGCACCCACACGTTATGTTGTGGCCAATATCGGCCCCGTTGTGAGAGCAGATGGTAGTCATCGACGTTGGGGTCGGCGAACATCGGGTTGAGGTCGATATTGCCTTCGCCGCCGCCCGCAAGGCAGCTATATCGGGCCTGGCATTGGAACAGATCTCCTCTGGCGTTATTCCAGAAGATACTATTGCTGATAGTCGGCTGACAATGGCCATAGGCGCCGATGCCGTACTCGTTAGCCACGACCGTCACGTTGGTGATCGTCGGGCAGCCACCGGCAATGAACGCTGCCATGCGACTATTTCTAATGATGAAGTTGCTCAGCACGCTGTTGGGACCTTCGCCACATCCGAAAGACACGGCAAATTCACCGGGGGCCTGCAATACAGCCGAGTCGGCGGCGCTTTTGACTGTGATAGCCTTACCCTTAAAACTAACGGCTTGAGTGTACACGCCCGGCCAGACCAGGACGGTATCGCCGTCCTCGGCTGCGTCGATGCCTTTTTGAATGGTTGCAAAAGCCTTCTGGCGCGTTAGCCCATCGCCTAAGCTGTCGCCACTGGCTACATCGACGTGATAGATGGTGCCGGAACCCGCCTCAGCGGTCGAAGCGGCGACGGTCTCGTCTTCCGCCGCCAAGCCCGGACCGACAATGACCAAAGAGGCTAATACTCCGGCGACAAGCATACTAACTATCGGTTTCATCACCTGACCTCCTCGAGATAGTCGTACTTTGATCAGAAGAACGAATTCCCTCCTGGGAAAACAGGGGTGGCATCGAAAAACATGCTTTTTCACCACCCTTTCCTAATATATAAGTATACTGTGTCCGGCCCAAGATGTCAATAGCGAAAGTGCGGTCGCGTCCAATTGGTTTGGCGCGGCAAAAAGGGGCTTTTTCAGCAACGATTCAGCACGTCGGCGGGAAAAATGGGCCGATGCGCTCCAGATGCAGAGAATGCAACGCACCGCGTCAGGCCTAATCTGCCCAGCCAGGAAGCAGAGCACGGCTTAACCGCAGAGGAAAAATCAAAAGCAAGAATCTCAGCGTCCTCTGCGCACTCGGCGGTAAGAAATAAGGCTTGTCAGGCGAACATCGTCGCCGAGACGTTTAATACCAACATGGTGCAGGCCGACACCGGCGACTAATTCGGCCATTGGCTCGGAGATGCCCGCGCCGCCTTGCGGGCCCAGTATTTTGGGTGCAACGTAAACGCAGATTTCATCGGCAAACTGCCGTTTCAAAAATGATGCCAAAACTGTTGGGCCGCCTTCGACCAGCAACTGAGCCGCGCCGCGCCTGGCCAGTTCATCGAGCAGAAACTGTATGTCACGTTGACCTTTATAAGCAGGAACGGGCAATAATTCAGCACCCTGTTGTGTTATCTTATCCGCTTTTTTTGAACGTGCCTTGACCGCTGATTCGCTGGTTGCGATCAACACGGGCACTTCCTTTGCCGTAGCCAGCAACCGACAGTTCAGCGGTATTCTCAAACGGGTATCCAACACGATCCGCATGGGCTTTTTGCCTCGACTCGGCCTTGCTGTCAGCAGCGGGTCATCAGCAATTACAGTATTGACGCCCACCAGTATTGCTTGCACCCGCCGGCGTAACTTGTGGGCGTCTTTTCTGCTCAGTTCGTTTGAAATCCAACGCGAATGAAAGGGGTTCACCGCAGAGACCGCAGAGTCCGCCGAGCCTAAGTCGAGCTTTGATAATTCTTTCTCTGCACTCTCTGCGGTAAAAAGCTTGCCCTTAGCATAAGCGACTTTTCCGTCGATGCTTTGTGCCCATTTTAGTATTACCCAGCACTTGCCGGTTGTGGCGAACTTGATAAACGGTGCATTTAGCAGTCTTGCCTCGGTTTCACAGACGCCTGTGCGAGCTTTAATTCCAGCCTTGCGCAACTGCTTTAGCCCGGCGCCGCCGGCGTGCGGCGATGGGTCAATCATCGCTGTCACTACTCTTGCTATGCCGGCGGCGATTATCGCCTCGGTGCAGGGCGGCGTCTTTCCATAGTGACAGCACGGCTCAAGCGTGACGTACATGGTAGCTCCATGCGGATCGTAGCCAAGCGTTTTGCAGTCTTGCAGGGCGTTTATCTCCGCGTGTGGGCCGCCGAATTTCTTATGCCAGCCTTTGCCGATAAT
>CAZPJZ010000088.1:0-7880 GCA_964586995.1 uncultured Pirellulales bacterium
TCACTCTCTCGACACGTACGTTACCACTTGGCAATGCGGCTTTGCTCTCGACGGCTGCAGGCCATGCGTTCTGGGTGGATGCCGGTGGAATCTCATCTTCGATGCGGATGTAGTCAAAGAAGGCGAATTCGCACTGCCAGTCGTTGGCGTGCGCCTCGACGGAGATGAGGACCGGCTTGCCAATAGGGAATCCTGACAGGTCATAGGTCAGGTCCTGCCAACCCTCGGTCCCACGTATGAGCCTCTCCGGCCCCAGACGTGCGTCATTTATGTTGACAACCAACAGCCAATCGCCATCGATGTCGCGATTACCACAAACGCCCAGCTTCAAAACCGGCGCGTGACCTCGGAGTATCGTAGAATTAACAATCCGGACCGGCTTGGCACTATCTATCGGATGCAGGTACAGGATCCCCCTACGGCCGGGGCTTGGATTCGCCCGGCCGCAACGGATGGGATCTATGTATAGTCCGGCTCGCCCGCCTCCGGGGAAGTCCACAAGAACATCGTGCACCTGCCACTGCACAACCCAGGGTTCCTGCGCCTGCAAGTCCGTAGGAGCAACCGGTCCCCGCGAAGTCTCCACGCCAGCGACAGGTCCTTTGTTCAATCGCACCACGTCGTCGAGCGTGACGCCCCCACCAGCGCCCGGCGTCTTATCGAACACAACCGCAACCGTAGAGCTTCCGGTGCCGGGTGACGTGCCGGAAGGCTGTTCGCCTTTGACGGCAGGACCGGCAAGCGGTGTTTTCTCAGAGGTCTTGGCGTCGCCAGGAGGTGCCTTGGCCGCTGGCTTCTGATCCGGCGGCTTCTGAGCGGGCGGTTGGGAGGCATCGGCCGGCGGCTTAAGCCTTCGCGGATTGGGCGAGTGGATGATCACCTTGTAGCCCGGTTGCGCCGTAGCTTTCGACTTGTCCTGTGTCACGGCTTTCACACTGTCCTTCTCCACGCTCTCCACCCGCCACTCGCAATCAAGCACTACATCGCCGATGCCTACAATCGTGTCGAAGACCTCGACCTTGTCGCCGGGATTAGGCAGAACGTCGGGGTTGATCGCGATCGTGATTCGCGCGCCCGCGACCTCCTGCACACGGCCGGTGAGTTCCTCGCCTTGAAGGCTGGATCCGCCGGCGACCGTGCTGATGAGAAAAACTATACTCACAAGTCTCTTTGCTGTCATGGCTGCTCCCGAATCATGAACAAGATTCCTACCGGCGGATGAACGTCCGCCACAAAGGCACCAAGACACATTGCTGCCACAAAGACACTAAGACACCAAGAGCTTTTGGTTTTTTGAGCTTGCCGTCCTTTGTGACTTTTTGTCTTCGTGGCTACTTTGTCCCAATTGGTATCAAGTTCTTTGTGACTCTTGCCCGCCGCGGCGGCTAAATGTCTTCGTGGCTATTGACCTGCCACGCCAGGCAGCTTCATGCTTCTAATGTAGGCGGCCACAAACTCCTGAAATCTCGGCTCGCGTTCCGGTATCGCGATCGACAATACGCAATCCAGAGCAAAAATAACACCATTGACCGTCATCCTCGTGCACGGATCGTCCATATCGGCGCGCTCAAGCCACCACACCAGACCATCCAACCCTTGGCGGATGGCAGCTTTCATTCCGGGGTTGGCCATCGCCATACTTGCCAGATTTGGGCCGCGGACGTAGTACAACTCAATGAGGTGGCGACCCGCACGCGTATTCGCCATCACATCATCTCTGAAAGCCCGCAGGACGTCGACTTCATGAGCGAAAGGATCCTCGTAGGCGACGGTGGCCACGTAACAGGTAATCATGCTGCCAATATAGACCATCAGGTGAATGGCCTGCCTCTTGTCCACATCGGTCCAACCCTTGGTGAAGGGTCCCAGCCGTCCGTCACCCTGCTCGACCTTCTTGGACGCAATGCCGTCGACGGTCGTAAATGCCTCGGCACTCAGGTCCTTCTTGGTCTTCAGGGCAGGATACGCATTCAGGATTTCGCTCATACTGTCGTAGGTCCCCAGGCTCGACACGAGCAGTGCCCCGGTGAGTTCATACGGCTTTTTCTCCTTCTTATCGACCACTCGGATCCAGATTCGACCGGACAGCTTCTCACCCTTCTCGAAGTCCTTTCTAAGATAGCGCTTCAGCGCCTCATTGCTGACGTGAATGACGAGAACCGTCTGGTTCACATCCACGGGGCCTATCGCAAAGCGATCTATGGGTATGCCGTCGACGTGTCGCAGGACAGCTTGGGCATAGGCCTCGTTGCTTTCATTTTCCCCTTTCTTACGGAACGCGGGGATTCCACTCTCATCGCTGAGGTCCGGGAAGTGAAGCTGAAGAGCGGCGTAGTACGGCCCCGCTGGTGCCTCGTCTGCCGGGAGTTCGCCTCCAGCATAAACCCAAACTCTGACGTTTTCTCCCTCCTCAGCGCGGGTCCCCGCAGCCGGCTCCTGCCTGTACACAATGCCTCTTTCTTCGCTCTTTGCGGCTTTCTTTGCCCGATCCACTACCTCCAATGCGACCTTGGCTTTCTCCGCCGCTTGCTGGGCGTCTTTCTCGGTCAACCCGGCCAGTTTCGGAACCAAGCAGCTTGGAACGTACTTGCCGTACACCACCAACTGGATGGGGACATCGGGCCGGTGTTCTGTGCCAGGCTGGACCGACTGGGAAATGACCGTCGACTCCTTGTTCCGCGATGGCGAGTTCTCACCTGTCTGCTCCTGCACCGTGAAGCCTTGATCGCCGAGGTACTCTCTGGCCTGCTCGATCTTCAGACCCACGACGCTGGGCACCTTCCGCGCATAACGGTCGTACAGGGTGACCGCCACCTCGGAGCCTCTAGGAACGAGGGAGCCTGCACCGGGCTCCGTTTGTTGGACTCTGTGCTGAAACGCGTCCCGCGGCGCAGGCTTGCCCAGCTTCGGCCGGCCTCTGAGATGAACTCCCGCGAGCTGGCCGGCATAGGTCGTGAAGTCCGGCGGGCTGTCCGCGTTCCAGTCCGGAATACGAACCGCTGTTCGGTCAACCTTGAGGGTGACTTGGCCGACGTCAATGGTACCCGGTGCCGAAGGCAGAGGCAAGGTCTTGACGGCACTGAAGAAGTCCTTGCTCGTGTGGCCCTCAAAGGCCAGGCTCACGGCGTCCCCCGCCATCACGGGCGCAGCGATTGGCACATCGAAGGAGCCGTCTTTGGGCGTGCTCTCGTCTGCCTCTGCGAACACCGCTGCGACCGCCTCCCCGATGATGTTGGTACGCAGTTCGCCGCCTGGGATATAGGTGCCCTCGTCGATACCGAGGTATTCGTTCCGGACCGTGGCATGACCCGGATAAGCGCTCTCGGCGTCCGGCTTCTGGGCGTTGACAATCCCCTTGACCCGGAAACTGCCCGCGACGAAGATCGGCAGCCGCAGCGTGACAGGGTCCTTCGGGGGCTGCGGCTGCAGCCAGTTGTTCACGTCATCCACGCTGAAGGCGCCTTTGCCCGTGACTTCCCGGCCGTCGGGCAGCCGATAGCGGGCCTGAATCTCGATCCGCTCGCCGTACTTTCGGAATTCGTGGGTCGTCCAGTACTCATGCTCGGAGACATACACCTCGTTTCCATCGACCGTCACCATCTCTCTCTGGCCACGGATGGGACTGCCCGCCTGGTCGAGCACCAGGATGCGAATGGGGTCGACCTTTACGGAGATCGGGTTGATCGGCACAAAACCGGCCTGCTGACCGATGAGGACCTCGCCATCTCTGGGCCTGCCCCCTTCGAAGCCGGGCAGGCCGTCGAGCGTCTTCGGTAATGCCCCCTCTGTATTGGCCAAGCCACTGGCATGAACGCTAACGATGCCGATCAAACCCGCGCCGTTGCGAAGCTCGTTGCCATGCTCGGACCGGATGGCGTCGATCTGGGCCCGCACCTCGTTGGTCAACGGCACGCTGGCGGATCCTCCCTCGTCGGCCTTCAGCACAGTTGTTTTGACCTTGTAGGGTCGCAGATACAGCGTGTCATCGGCGAGAATATCGACCGCGGCGCTCAACTCGAACTGTTCCGTGATCGGCTCACCGGTACGACCTTTCTTCAGGTCTTCGTTGTCTCTGACGATCTTGAAAAGCGTGGCCTTGATCGTCGGCTTCATTCTCTTGATTGTGGAGAACCGCATTGCCGCGATGTAGTCCATGAAGGTCTGGTTATCCTTGAGCTTCTCCGCTGCCAGACCGAACGCCTCGTTCGTGAACAGGTCCTTGGCCTTTTCGATACTCTCCTTGTTCTTCTCCTCCCGCCCCTTCTCATTCCGCAGGTACGTGGCCGTCAGGTCCCGACTTCGCTCCCAGTCCTCCAGCATCCGCCTCTTGACGTTCTCGATCGTTTCATTAGAGATGCGGTTGCGGGCCGCATTGATGGCCGCGATGGCGGCCTCGTCCATGTATTCTTCGCCCATGCCGACGCCCGCGACATCGTATCGCGTCAGAAGCCCTATCTCGACAAGCTGATCGAATAGGGCATTGCCGTTCCTAACGAAGAAATCATCCACGTACTTGTTGATGTCGATGCGGTTCTCCTGGCACCAGCGAAACAGGCTGTCCCGCTTGATCCGATAAGCCAACTCTCGGTTGACCCTGGACCGCTCGAGGTACCGCTGGGCGCGCTCGTAGCGTTCCTTAAGCAGGTTCAACTCGGCCCGCTCAGCCGAGGCTTCCACTTGTTCCTCGATGCTGTTGGACGTGCTGATGATCCGCTCCAGCTCGGCGAATCTGGTCTGGCCTCGCGCCGGGTCATAGTCCACGCGGAAGTCCACGACACCGTTCGGCAGAAAGGCATACGCAGGCTGCACTGGATCGAGCAACGATGCGCTCATCCACTGCTGCTCCTTGACCGCCCCGATTTCGGTGAAGTAGCCGCCGGCCCATGTCCCATCTCGGTACTGCTCGAATTCGACCTTGCTCTTTCGCAGCAGGTCAATCTGCGGCTTGAGACGGGCCTCCACCTCATCATACTTCTTCTGGGCTTCATCGCGTTTCTTGCGATACTCCGCGTACGCGATGGCCCTGAGGCCCGGGTCCCTGTCGTACATGGGAGGCGAGGGGATCGCCGCCCTGGCCCGGGTCAACTCATTCTCTAGCTGTTCAAGTTTGGCATAATCAGAATCGTTGAAGACCGGCGGTGCCTTGCCGATCTCGCCGTAGGCGACCGTCTCAGGACCCGCGAATCCGCGATAGACGGCGTCCTCGACGTTCCCCTGCGTCGGGATTCCAGCCTCCACCTGGTAGATCATGTACATGGACTGCCCGATCGCGTACGCCACCATGATCTTAGCGATGGGCGGATAGTAGATGGCCGCTCCGATCAACGCCGCACTCGAAACACCACCCCGACGGACGTTCTCCGCCTGGCCCAGGATCGGAACGGAAAGGAATATCTCATCGAGAATCTTGTCTGTCACCATTTGCATGTCGCCTTTGGAGACGAAGTATACCTCCGCGATCTGACCCAACGAACTGACGGTCCCCATATCCCAGAACATGCTGCGCGCCACCTTGCGCCAGTTCCAAACCAGCTTCTGCTCGGCCAGTGCGGCATTGACCACCTCCGCTTCGCCAAGGCGCTCGAAGCCTAACTGGTCCAGGAAATAGAACTTTACCCGACCGGCAAGGGCCTCCAGCTTCGGCTTGTAGGCCCGCAAGTATGCATCCGGATTGGCAATGGCGGCCCGGATCGGCATGAACTGCGCCTCGGCATAGAGCTTGAACAACTGCCAGCGGTTGCCGGGCAGCTCGATATCGAATCTTTGAAGCATGCGAGCGCCATCCACCATGCCCAGATCATAGATGGCGAACAGCATAGTCATCTTGGAGCTCTCAACCAGGTTGGTCTTCACCGTATCCCAGTTGCCGGCATCCACGTCCAGAAGATACCGGCAGCGGTCCACCAGATCGGGATTCAGCAGGAGCTTGAAACTGTCCGCACCCGTGTTATGGATCGTCTCCAGACAGAACTCGCTGGCGAGCTTGCGATGGTAGGCTTCGGCGGCCTCAATCTGCGATTTGAGACGCATGGCTGCGGCGTCACCTGTCTCCTGGGGCCTGTACTTCTCGCCGAAAATCTCTCTGGCGAGCGCGTCGAACATGAGGGCCTTCTTCTGGAGATCGTCGGTGGGCACCGACCCGTGTCTGCGATAAGCCTCCACCTTCATCAGGTCCTCCGGCCTTTCCGCCACGTGTTCCAGCCGCATGTCACGGGAAATCTCCAAGGCCAACAGGTGCGCCCGCCGCTTGGCGGCCATCTCAGGAGTATCGCCGGGAAACAGCCGCTTGAGCATCTCGGCACCGAAGGTGTTCCGCTGATTGGAGTTCATATCGAGATAGTCCACCTTGTCCTTCATCCGCTGGAAGTTCTCCATAAGGAACCGGCTGAAGAGGGAATCGTCGAACGTGCGCAGGTGGTACTTCGTGTTGAACTTGGCGGCGTTCATGTAATGCTGTAGCTCGAAGTAGTTGGCGACGGCGGCCCCGAAGGCACTGTCGGGCAATAATTCAGGTGTCGCGTAGAAGATCGACCGCATCGCCATCTCAAGATCCGGATTGGCGAGCTTGCCGAGCGGCGCCTCCGCCGTATCGTCGAGCCGCCCGTACTGCTGCCACACTCGGCGATTCTGAGGATTGAGCAGGGCCTGAAGCTGCCTCTTCTGGACCTGCTGGAGGACCGCCCCATAGGTGCTGTAGGCCCCTTCGATGTTCCGCAGCTCCGCGATGGTACCGAGGTAGGCCGGACCGAATTCGTGGATTGAAAATGCCCGTGGGTCTGGGAAGCGGCCTCTGCCCTCGATCGATACGACGTCCAGCATGTCCAGCCGTAGGTCGCCGAACTTGCCGTCCCACGTCTGTTTGAACTGCTCGATGAATACCGAATCCAGCGACTCATCCCGAATCAAAGCCCCGGATTGTGGGTCCCGCCGGAAGACGTAGAACGTCTGATCGAGGTCGCTCCGCATCCCGCTCTTAGGGTTGCCGCTGTCGCTGCGGGCTACCTCCCAACCCTCAGACCGATGCTTCTCGATCACCTGTACGATGGCCTCCTCGATCATCCGGTCGCGCGTCTGGGCCATCAGCACGCTCATGGCATCGCTGACCTGCCGGTGTGCATAGCCCGCTTCATTGAACGGCTTGCTCGTGGCAGACTCATCCAGCGGATGGGAAATCAACAAGGCCACTTTTTTATGGGCACTGCCACCTCCTCTGGCAGCCTCCGTGTAAAGCTGCTGGACGAAGCCCTTGAGCTTGGTGTAGGCTTCGGCTGAAAGCTCGCCATCGGAGCCAGCCGGCAGGACGCTGCCTGCGTCCCGCACGAACTCGTTGTACAGGATCAAGAGCTTCTCCGGCGAGCCGCCGGGAACAGATTCGACAACCCGCAGACGAGATAGTCTTGCGGTCTGCTCATCACGCTCGCCCTGCTCACCGCCGAACACGGGCGGCACAAGCTTGCCCGCCGCGGCGGGTAGAATCACCACGGGCAGCAGAAAAGCCAATAGAGAGATTCGCAGCGGGCTTTTTAGACGAGCTCGTGCGGCCAAACCACAGGTGGATGAAGGATACGGCTGCGACGAATTACCCTGCGTCATCAAAGTCTACTCCAACAATCAGACCCTGCCTTGACGAGCTCTGGCAGACATTCGGAATCCACGCAGAAACCGAACCACCCGAGCCTTTCTCCACCCGCGGATGCATTCTACCAAAAAGGTGTCGTCATGACAAGAACGAGCAACAAGATCGCAGGCACCAAGACACATTGCTGCCACAAAGACACTAAGACACATTGTTGCCACAAAGCACTAAGACACCAAGAGCTTTTGGTTACAGAGCAAGAAAGAAGGTGGTCCGGCCCATGAGAATATGGTTGGCATTACTG
>CAZPJZ010000089.1:0-7273 GCA_964586995.1 uncultured Pirellulales bacterium
ATCGAAACCGAGGCTGACGCTATCGCCGACGGCACCGATGCCTTTGTCCCGGCGGTCATGGAACATATCGAGCTGGCGGGCATCCATTCGGGCGACTCGGCCTGCGTCATCCCACCCGTCACCATCCCCCAGAAGCACATCGACACCATTGGCCACTACACCAAAAGGCTCGCCATAGAGTTGAAAGTGGTCGGCCTGATGAACATCCAGTATGCCATCGCCAACGACATCGTCTACGTTCTGGAAGCGAACCCGCGGGCCTCTCGCACCGTCCCTCTGGTCTCGAAGGTCTGCGGCCTGTCCATGGCTCGTCTGGCAACCCAGGTGATGCTGGGCAAGAAACTGGCCGATTTGAACCTCAAGGAGCATCCCATCTCGCACTTCGGTGTAAAAGAGTCCGTCTTCCCATTCAACATGTTTCCGGAAGTTGATCCGGTGCTGGGTCCAGAGATGCGTTCGACCGGTGAAGTGCTGGGTCTGGCTGATTCCTTCGGCTTGGCCTTTTTCAAAGCTCAGCAGGCCGCCAAGCAGAATCTGCCCTCGCAGGGTACCGTCCTGATAACCGTCGCCGACAAAGACAAAGCCGCCGCTCTTAAGATTGCCGGCGAATTTGCCAGGTTAGGTTTTGCGATTAAGGCTACGAAGGGAACCGCCAAGTTCCTGGCAAAAAATGGCATCGACACCGAGCGTATTTTGAAAATGTCCGAAGGCAGACCCAATATTGTCGATGCCATCAAGAATAGCCAGATTCAGCTCATCATTAATACGCCCTATGGCAAGCGAAGCAAATACGATGACTCTTACGTGCGCAAGGCGGCCATTAAGTATGGCGTGCCCTATATTACCACCACCGCTGCCGCTACCGCCGCCGTCAAAGGCATCACCGCCGTTAGCCTCGGCCCCTGTGGTCGAGGCGGCCCCGCCGCAGGGACGGGGGCTAATGCCTTTGTGCGCTCACTGCAGGAGTACCACGCAGATATAAAGTGAAAGGGCCGCACAGAATCGGCGTAGCCTTTAGACTATTCATACTATCCAATCATTCGCTCGCCTTGGGCAACTCGCCCGGATGAAAAATCCCTTCAGGCAACTGCGGATCCGCATCCACATGGACCGTGATCACTTTCTTACGCTCCTCAGTGGTTCCATCATCGTTGTCCCATCTCGATCGCATAAGAATTTTCTTGGCATACCACTGACCCAAATCCGTTCGGCCATATTCGACCACTTGCCCAACTGAGAAGAATCCCCTGTCGAAAACGACCATCGGACAGATTTCATCGAACCATTCGGCAGGACGTCTGGCGGCGCCAAGCTGAGGATGGATTTCTTGCCTTTCACAGATGTAATCCCGCTCCGGATTGAGATAGTACAGCCTTTTTTGAGCTGGCTCTACGACTGTGTTTTCACGATGCAACTCCTCATGAAGCACTTCAACACAAATCAGATTATTACCCCTGGAGTAATCATTCTGCACTACGGATGTCTTGCCGCGTGCGTGGGTAATGTGAAGGAGGCTATTCGGCCATCCCACCTCGGACAAAATGTCCCGCCAGAATATGTGGCTGCCCATCGGCAGTCTGTATCCGCTGCCGGGAACGTAGACTTTCTCCACCGCTGGCCAGGCTTCACTGCGATTGGAGCGTCGTTGCGAATAACGGTATTTACCGTCGTATATGACCGTCTCTTCGACCCATGTATCGAGCTCACCGTTTTTTTCCGCTCTCCGCCATCTCATCAGCGAATCAAAAGAATCACCACATTGAGCAATGAATTCATCCAGCGGTTTAGGGCGGAACCTGAATACTTCTAATCTTCTCCGATTAATACCGTTACAGTAGAATATATCCAAGCCGTTAACTACGTATGACTCGGAGCCAGGTTGGCTGCCAGCGTAGACTATTATGGCAATATATCGCTGCGGTGCGCCATCTCGGTGGGATCCGTACGCTTCCAATGCGCTCAGCAACTCCGGCGTGGGTGAATAATCCAATACTTTTGCCGATGGGGGTACGCCGGCCTCGTAAATATCTTTTGGGCCCTGTGCAGGATAGTCCCAGATTACACTCGAATCTTGAAGAACCTTGCCTTGAGAATCCCAGTACTTACTCTCACTCAGAATCGGCACGTGCTCACTTCGATCGACAATCAGTTTCTTTTGTGAAGACACGTATGTCCTGCCCTGGTGCGTCGAATAAGAAGTGCAGTAATAAATGTCTACATCAATGCCCTCGTATTGGCTTCTTTCATGTCTAATCTCAGCATCATTTGCCTTCCAGGCCTCTATCCACTTGCCCACCATAGACCGCGGGACGTCATAGAGATCATCATAGAGGGTAGACAGATAGGTGATTGTGACCGTATCAATACTCGGCTCGTAGACTGTTCGCTTGTTATTGGAGTAATCCAAATATTGCACTTTTCCATCACGACATGTTATCAAGACTTCTGATCTATAAGAAAACCAGCGCTCCCCGTAGTAGTCACCTACGCGGTTATAGGTAACAATATGCAGCCAGGGCATTTTTTCCATGGCCTCAATCATTTGGGCGAATGCGGGGGTAGCGATATCCAGAGAGCCGTTGCCGCGATGGATCAGCAAAGCCATCGCTGCGACGATGACCGCCGCGGCGGTGAATTGTATGATTCGGCTTTTCAGAATTGTCCTCAACATAAGAGTGCGGCCAGCGGGTTCTGCGGACCGCGCATCTGCAAGTGCTTCGACGACCTTGCTTTCCAGCCGGGTGATACTCGGCTGCATCGCTTCAGCGAAATCACCAAACAGTTCATCATCGGCCTGCAAAGCTTTTAGGTATGCCCGGCAAACGACACACGCGCTTATATGATCCCGCAATTCGGCCGCCCGTTCACCCGGCAAGCTACCCGTGAGAAGCTCTGGAATTTGCTCGCGAGTATTCTGGCAACTCTTTTCCATTATGCACCTCGCTCGGTTTCTAACAGTTCACGCAATAGCTTTCTGGCACGACACAGCCGGGTCTGAACCGCGCCCTGGCTAATGTCGAGCGATTCCGCAATGTTTTTGGCACTTCGCCCATCAAAATAGTACAGCGTCAAGGTAAGCCTCAAATCCGCCGGAAGTTTTGCCAAGGCAATTTGAAGCTCATCATAGTCGCCCGAGTCCGGCTGAGCTAAATCTGGCAGGCGGTCAGGCACTTCCGCCCTGGGCTTGCGTTTTCGGATGAAGTCAATGCACAAATTTCTCGCGATTCGGCTAATCCACGCCCCAAATTGCCCTTCGCGGCGAAGGCCACTTATGCCCGTAAGACCCTTTAGCAGCGTCTGCTGGGCAATATCCTCGGCATCATACTGATTGCCGAGCATTGCCAGGCAAATCGCAAACACGCGGGCCGAATAGGCCCTTACCAGGCCGGCGTATGCCGATCTGTCCCCTGCCCGGCATCGCGCCACCAAATCTTTTTCCAAGCTGTCGTACAATTGCGAACTCCCAATACCGGCTTCCGTAATAATGACGGATAGAAAACCAACAGCTTACAGGATTCTTCCACGTTTAGTCCAGAGCTATTGGCAGCAGAGTCGCCCTCTGAAGGTCGGCAGCGCAGTTGTGGGAGATTTCTGCCGCTACAGTTACTGGTGACTGCACCGACTGTTTGGCTTTTGCGGCGTTTTTCGGTTGCGGTTTCGGGGTTTTTGGTGTTAAGTTTTTCGCCTCGACCGTATATCATTTAAGTCAAAGCACAAAATAGGCGAGTAAGTATAATGGCGAATAGCCTTGAGAATTTACTATTTGGCGGACATAGCTGGTTCATTGAAATGATGGCAGAAGAACCCACAAGGATCGAGTCCTATCTGCCCGGCGGAAAAGCGGATTCCACCGACAGTCACGAATCGAAGGTGCCGGAGGCAATCGGCATCCTGCCGATTCGAAACGCCGTGGCCTATCCCGGCACGGTCATGCCGTTAGGCATAGGCCGAGAAAGAAGTAAAGCGCTACTTGCCGACATTACGCTCAACGAGTCCATCATAGGATTGGTTACGCAGCGCGCTGCCCAAATCGACCAGCCTGGTTTTGACGACCTCTATTCGGTCGGGACAACCGCCACGGTGCTCAAAGTCATCAAGATGCCGCAGGGCTCAATTAACGTGATCGTGCACGGAATAGCCCGGTTCAAACTAATAGAAGCAGTGGCCACAGAACCATATCTAAAGGTGAAAATACAGATTTTGAACGTCACACCAACCATGACAAAAAGGCTCCAGGCACTTATTGTCAGCGTCCGCCAGACAGCCAACCGCGTTATTGCATTAAGTCCCAACGTGCCCGAAGAGGCCTCCGTCCTGCTTGAGAATATCGAAGACCCTTCGGCACTGGCTGATTTCCTGGCAGCCAACCTCAACCTCGAGGTCACCAAGAAACAGGAACTGCTCGAGGAACTTGACCCGGGCAAACGCCTGGAGAAGATATCGGTCGTGCTGGCAGGCCAACTGGAGGTTCTCGAGCTCAGCCACAAAATCCAGGGCCGGGTCAGAGAATCGATAGACAAGAATCAGCGAGAATATTTCTTGCAGGAACAATTGAAGGCCATTCAGTCCGAGCTTGGGCAAAAAGACCTGCGAACAGAAGAGCTCAAACAGCTCTCCGACAACATCGCAAAGGCAAAAATGCCCCAAAGTGTCGAACAGGAGGCGCTGCGAGAGCTGGATAGATTAAGCAAGATTCCCGCCGCTTCGCCCGAATATTCCGTTATCCGCACATATCTGGACTGGGTTTGTGAGCTGCCCTGGTCGATTGAAACAGAGGACCAGCTCGACATCAATAAAGCCGAGCGAATCCTCAACCACGACCATTACAATCTTACCAAGGTAAAAAAACGCATCCTTGAATTTCTCGCCGTGCGTAAGCTGAATCCGGCCGGCAAAAGTCCGATACTGTGCTTCGTCGGTCCACCGGGCGTGGGCAAGACCTCGCTGGGTAGATCCATCGCCCGCGCTATGGGCAGGAAATTCATCCGTATATCGCTCGGCGGAATGAGAGACGAAGCCGACATTCGCGGACATCGAAGAACATACATCGGTGCGCTGCCCGGGAGGATATTGCAGGAGGTGAGAAAGTGCCGCAGCAGAAACCCGGTGTTTATGCTCGATGAGCTGGATAAAATCGGGGCTGATTTCAGGGGCGACCCGGCCGCGGCGCTGCTGGAGGTGCTGGACCCCGAACAGAACTTCAGCTTCTCCGACCACTATCTGGACCAGCCTTTTGACCTGTCCAAAGTGATGTTTATTGGCACTGCGAATTATACTGAGCCTGTTCCGCCCGCTCTGCGCGACCGAATGGAAGTCATTGAGCTGCCCGGCTACACCGAAGCCGAGAAACTCAACATCGCCAGGAGATACCTGGTTCCACGGCAGCTCAAAGAGCATGGCCTGGGGAAAAACCAACTGACTATTAAAGATGAAGCCCTGCTGGCAACAATTCGCAGCTATACGCGCGAAGCAGGCGTGCGAAATCTCGAAAGAAGCATCGCTGCGATCTGTAGGGCCGTCGCAACCGAAATAGCAAAGGACAAAAAGAGCCGGGCAACGATCGACAAAAGCGATCTTGCCAAAATCCTGGGCCCGGCACAATTCGAGTCCGAACTGGCTTTGCGAACCGGCATACCAGGCGTCGCCACCGCGCTGGCCTTTACGCCGGTCGGCGGGGAGCTGCTGTTCATCGAATCAGCATCCATGCCCGGCAAAGGAAATCTCCTTCTCACAGGGCACATCGGCGATGTGATGAAGGAAAGCGCACAGGCGGCATTTTCAATTGTAAAAGCAAATGCGAAAAAGTTGAAAATCGGGCCTGAAAGATTCAGCAAATTTGACTATCACATTCATGTCCCGGCGGGGGCAATTCCCAAAGACGGCCCGAGTGCCGGCGTAGCGATGTTCACATCGCTGGTTAGCTTGCTGCTACAAAAGCCGACACGACCCGATGTGGCGATGACAGGCGAAATAACGTTGCGCGGTCTGGTTTTGCCCATCGGGGGCCTGAAGGAGAAAATCTTAGCCGCCAAGCAGGCCGGCATAAAAATGGTCATCTTGCCCGCTCGAAACAAAAAAGACCTGCCGGACGTCCCCAAAGAAGCCAAAAAAGGCCTCCAATTCGAATTTGTCAAAAACACCGACGAGGCACTTAAAATGGCACTGAATACACAATGAGGCACCCACACTATTCCTGCGTAAGTTTGCGCCTTTGCAACAACAGCAGTACAAATCCGTTTACCCCTATATTTTTGCGCGCGCTTTTTACTCGCCTTATGCCAAGCGATATGGTATTATGATATAGAAAAGGTGCATCTTCTTGCTTATAGAGGAGCGTTTCGAAATGGCATTAAGTAATAAAGAAAAATCAGCACTAAAGCAGTTCAAGGCCGCTCTCCAACAAACTCTGGCCGGTCAACTGATCGAGCTCAAGCTATTCGGCTCAAAAGCCCGCGGCGATGACCGGCCTAACTCTGACATCGACGTATTAGCTATTGTCACAAGCGATGACTGGCATATTCGTGATAAAGTCTACGATGTTGCGACAGATATACTGCTGCAAGCGGACGTCTGTATATCACCAAAAGTTGTCAGCAAAAGTAGATTCGATCAGATTTGCAGAGAAGGCAATTCTTTCATACATAACCTCGGCAAGGATGCAGTTACAGTGTGAATGATTTATCGCAAAAGGAACTGTCACGAGCTAAAAAGGCTCTCCTGGCATCAAAGATGCTCTTAGAAAAGCAGCTTTACGAAGACTGCGTTTCAAGGGCATACTACGCCGTGCTGCACGCCACCAAGGCTGCATTAGCAATGGAAGGCCTTGAGCCGCAATCGCATCATGCTGTGAGGCGCATGTTCGGGCTACACCTTGTTAAGAGCGGAAAGATCGAAAAGGACTTTGCAAGAATTCTGACTGCGGAGCAGGAAGACAGAGAAATCGGTGATTACGACATTTACACCGAAATTGAGCAGGATACAGCCCAGAAAAGAGTCACTGACGCTGAAAAATTCATAGAGCGAATTGAAAAATATCTTCAGACACCCCCAAAGAAGCCAAAAAAGGCCTGAAATTCGAATTCGCCAAAAACACCGACGATGCGCTCAAAATAGCCCTGAATACCGGATGAAATAGATAAGATTATGGTCTTACGCTAAAACCCCCCTCATTAGGCAACGGACAAAAGACAATTTCACTAAAAGGCTGCATATTGTCAAGAAGGCTTTCATTTTCGTCGACCAAACTTTGGTAATCTTCTCTATCCATATATAT
>CAZPJZ010000089.1:7283-7776 GCA_964586995.1 uncultured Pirellulales bacterium
AAATACCAATGAGGTTTTGAAAATCGCATTGAAAACAAACTCAAATTGATTCAATGCTCCTGACAAATCCCGTATTTAGGAAACAAAACTCCTGTAAGATACCCCTCAATAGCACCTCGCTTCCTCATGTCGTTTTCTTCAATCCAACGTGCTTTGCCAAACTGACGTAGTAATTGTTTAACTTCTTCAGGGTTTCTGCACTCTCCGGACCCAATCAGATATCTCTTAAACTGCGAGGTTGATTTTGGCCCCATAAGATGGTTTGTATATAAGCGTCTTCCGAGGTTCGTAGTGCGTCCTATATAGTATGGCTCTTCCCTGCCATTATTGATTACCGTTATTAGGTACACTCCAGCCCTTTTCGGTAACTTTGACCGCGTCATTCCAGCAAAGGTAACTGCCGGACTTTCGAGCAGAGTCTTGAGTGTGTTCTCAAGGAACTGCTGCCATCGTCTTGGTGGTTTCCTTATCATACCTAATCGTTCATTATATG
>CAZPJZ010000090.1:0-7691 GCA_964586995.1 uncultured Pirellulales bacterium
GCCACAACAGCCATACCCGCCTTCGCCTCAGACCAACCTGCGGAACGGTTAGCCTGCGCCTGCGAGGCTGAGGCTAACCATGAGTATACGTGCGGCTCGGTCCTTACTTGACTGTGAAATAATTTGGACAAACCCGGGTCTATTCGCGTTAATTGACCGCCCAATCGCCGGCCGCATCCAGTGTACCCGTGCCCGGGGGTCCGCCAGCTTTGGTCGTAGGGCCAACCGAAATAGCGCAGCTTGGCGGATCGGCAGTGACAGCGGTGATCGAATAATCGCCTTGATTGAAGTACTTTCCGTCAAGGTCGTTAAGGCTGAATCCCAGCGCCTGATAGATCGCCTGCGTATCAAGGGTGCCAATAAGTCCGCTGTAGTCGTAATTAGGGCCTTTTTCTGCGATGTAGGCCCGGACTGCGGTTCTGATGGAGCCGGCTGCCGAATTGCCTTCCGACCACTTTGCCTGGTCGATACGGCCTCGCATGATGGGGATCGCCACCGCCGCCAGGATGCCGACGATCAGGATGACCACCATCAGCTCAATGAGTGTGAAACCTTTTCTACTCTTCATGTTAGACCTCCCCTAAAAATGGTTCAGAATTACCACTGCCCTAACGAGGCAAATATCACTTTGACCACAAATCGGCCAAATCCCTTAGCGACTATAGCCAAAACTCCAAATAACGAGCCAAAAATCCCAAGAGCTCGAGGCCGAGACCGCACCTGCAGCGCTTCTGCTCCCGCGTCCTTTCACCCTTTAATGTTCGACATGGAGAAGATCGGCAGATACAGCGCCAGCACTATCACCATTACAATCGCGCCTACGGTTACAATCATCATAGGCTCGAGCAAGTTCATAACGACCGTTATAGTGCCTTCAACTCTGCGTTCGTAATAATGGGCGGTTTTTTCCAGAACCGTGGCAAGTGAGCCGCTCTCTTCGCCCACCTGGACCATTTTGACCACCATGTTGGGAAAGAATCCGGACGCAGACATACTCAAAGAGACGTCTGAGCCTCCGACAATATGCTCCTTGGTTTTTGTTATTGCGGACTTTATGACGTCGTTTCGGGTCATAGACGACAGGATATCGAACACCTCGATTACCGAAACGCCCGCGGCCAATAGCGTGCCCATCGTCCTGCAAAACATCGCTATGAACGCCTGGGCCAGTATCTTTCCGATAAGCGGCACACGCAGACTGATCCGGGAAAACACATAGTGGCCCTTCTTGGTTTTTGACAGAAGGACGGCCGAGACGATCAGAAACACGACCGAACCGATAATGTAGAGCACGTTGTCACGCAGTCCGTCATAAAAGGTCATAAACGCCTTTGTAAAAGCGGGTAAATCCCCGCCAAGCTCATCAAATATGGAGCGGAACCGTGGAATGATAAAGGTCATTATGAATATCACTAATACGACAATAAATGAAAACATAAAGATAGGATAGCTAATGGCGCTGCGGACCTTACTGATGAGCTTATCACGGTTCTCAAAGTACTCGCCCAGTCTCTGCAGGGCTGCGGGCAAGTTGCCTCCTATTTCGCCGGCCAAAATGATGGCGCGGGCAAGCTGATTGAAGACTCTCGGGAATTGTGCGATGCTCTCGGAGAAAGGCTCGCCCTTCTGCATCTTTTCGCCCACTTGCTGCAGCACCTGCTGAAGCTGCGGATTTTCTACGTCTTCGGCGACGATACTTAGAGCGGCCGTAATCGGAATTCCGCCCTCCAACATGGTCGTCAACTGCGAACACAGCGCCGACAGGTCTGCCGACTTGATGCGTTTTCGCTTGGCTGCCCGATGTTTGTCTTTGGCGCGGGTGCTTATTTCGTTGACGGACACGGGAGTGAAACCCTGCTGGCGAAGCCAGGCAAGCACATCCTGCGCACCAGCGGCCTGGGTGAGTCCTTCCTTGCGGGTTCCTGAGAAGTCACGAGCTATATATTTATAGCTTTTCATTTACCAGGTCTATTCAGTCTTCATACTCCGTGTGTGGTCAGAGTCCCCGTGCTCGGACACACTGCGTAGAAAGCACAGCAGACAACATCGGCGTCCACCAAAGGCAAGTTTAGAAAAAAGTCCGGCTTATGGCCGAGTAGGCGTTGAATCATAGTGGATACTGACCCACCCCAGGCTGTTACGTCCTGAAAAATGCCACGCTGAGCACCTCTTCTGCGGTTGTTAAGCCCTGGCACATTTTAGCCACGCCGCTTTCAAGCAGACCTCCGTAGCCTTTCTGGCGGGCTGCTGCTCTCACCTGGTTCTCGCTCTCGCCTGCCACTATCTTCTCAGATATTTCTTGACCTACGGGCAAGAACTCAAATATGGGCAGCCTACCGTGATAACCGGTGCCCTCACAAGCGCTACAGCCCCGGCCGTGATAGAATACAGTCTGCTTGGCTTGATCGGGATCGATGTTTAGCCTTTTGAGGACTTTCTCACTTAGCTCGGCAGGCTCTTTACAGCGCTGGCATATCCTTCTTACTAATCGCTGCGCCACGATTAAATTCAGCGTAGAGGCCAGCAAGTACGGCTCAATTCCCATATAGATGAACCTGCTTATCGCGCTGGGGGCGTCGTTGGTGTGAAATGTGCTGAGGACCAAATGGCCGGTCATAGAGGCCTTTATTGCAATCTCGACTGTTTCTTTGTCCCGAATCTCGCCGATCAAGATGATGTCCGGGTCCTGCCTCAGAATCGCTCGCAAGCACCGCGCGAAATCGAGATCGATCTCCGGCTTGACCTGAATCTGGTTGATACCGGCCAGACGATACTCTACGGGGTCCTCGACCGTTGTGATGTTTTTTGTGGGGTCTTTCAGGTAGTTTAGCGCCGAGTATAATGTGGTGCTCTTACCGCTGCCGGTCGGGCCGGTGACCACAATGATGCCGTGCGGCAGAGACAGCATGGTTTTGAATTCTTCCAGAAATCTGGGCTCGAACCCAAGCTGGTCCAGGTCATGGTTGACCGCCGATGCATCCAGGATTCGCATCACCACTTTTTCCCCGTATATTGTGGGAATGACCGATACTCTGACGTCCACATTTCTGCCGCAAGTCTTAATTTTTAACCGGCCGTCTTGCGGCAGCCGTCGCTCGGCAATATCCATTTCCGAAAGAATCTTTATCCTGGTCACTACCGCAGCTTGCATTTTCCTGGATGGTGGAACCATATCACGAAGCACCCCATCGACCCGCATCCTGATCGCCATGGAGTTTTCTTGAGGCTCGATATGAACGTCACTGGCCCTGCTCTTGACGGCTTGCCTGAGCAATAAGTCCACAAACCGGATGACGGGGGCCTTCGTGGCCGCCTCCTCGGTACCGGCATCGTCCCGCTCAGTATCTTCGACCAGCAGCTCCGTCTGCGCATCTTCCAGGCCGACTTCAAACTCCACCAGGTCACGCAGCCGCTGCTCTTCCACATCCGAACCATGATAGACCGACTCTATCATTTGGCGAATCGCACCGGGCGAGCTGATCACCGGCTTAATCTGACATTCCATTTTCAGAGTAATGGTGTCTATGGCGATAACGTTGAGGGGGTCCGCCATCGCGACGACAAGTTTGCCGTCCCTCTGGCCGACCACTATGAGGCAAAAACGCCTGGCGATATTCTCCGGCAGCGCGCGAGCCGCCTTCAAGTCAATCCTGCTGATATCGTCGAGGCGGATATATTCTATCGAGAGGTACTCAGCCAGAGCGTAAACCACATCCTCATCATTCAAAATCTTGAGGCCAAGAAGCACCTCGCCGAGTCGGCCGCCCTGTTCGCGCTGCTTGTTCAGCGCTTCAATCAATTCCTCGCGGCTGAGCAGATTTCGAGAGACCAAGAACTCGCCAAAAAGAACGTTGGCTCTGGTCTTAGGCTGAGAGGTAGCTTGTTCAGCTATCATTGATTCAGAATGCACAGGGGCTTGTCCTTTCCAAGCTTCATCCCGTGAGACGGCGGCCTTTCGCCCTACCTCATGGGGTGATCCAATTAAAATATACGGCAAAAAGCCACAGAAGCCAAACAGGCTGCTGCTCCAACGCATCTTCGCTCGGCGAAGTACCAAAGCAGCCAAGGCCCGATAACGTATCCTAATCCATAGGACGCGGCTGCTTTGCCGGGACCTGCCAGTCAGTAATGATGAGAGAAAGCCCCACTGCGCACCTGCTCTCCCGCGGCAGATTTTGCTATAAGCGCGTAAAAAAGGCCGAGCAAATGGAGCCTCGGCCTCGAATCTACGAATCCAGATACCGCCAAACAATTAATCCTCCTTAGGTTTGAGCCAGCAGCTTATCTCAACAATGTAAGTACGCTCTCTGTCAGTAGGTTTTAGCACAGGCGAAAACTTGATATTGCGATATATGCCGTCCGGCCAATTGTCAACACCACCGTTTTCAGAACCCACGCCACCTTGTTGCGCTTCGTTCAACCGCGCTACTATAATATCATTCGTTCCGCTCCGGTAACCTTCATCTGTGACGAAAGACACTTCGATCCTGAATATCGGCCCGCCTCTTTTCTCATAATCTTTGCGCACTCTCTCAGAGATGGCTGTGCAAAACTCCGGCGAAAGACGGCTACTACGAATGTAGTCCGACGGAAACCGCTCGGCAGGTCCATCGTACTTGTGGTGCAGCCGTACGATAGCCTGCCTTATGCCGGGCGAAGCTTTCCTGGGCGGCGTCCTCGGCAAGCTGATGGTCGCTCAGGATCGCATACGCAATGGCGACCATGGCCGCGTAATGCCGCCGGCATAACTGGCCGAAGCTGTCGATGTTCCCACCCACAGCGGCTTCAACCCATCTTGGTTCCAGCTTATCCTGCACTTGCCAAAGGTTAACCTCCAAGGCTCATACTACCGGCAGTTTCTGGTATATTGTCTTATTCCAACCCAAATATAAGCGCAGAAAAACTGCTTCTTGGAGCTTTATTTGCAGCGGACGGCAAAATGCCCGTCAAAAGGCCGATTTCAGTATTGAGGGCGGTGCATTTATTTTATAATTCGTGGTCGGTGGCGGTTAAGAGCATCGCTGCATGAGCCGAATTCATAAATGGCAAGACCGGTCCTTTGTAAGATACAGTGAACATGCGAACATCAAGACATACGGACACTGCTTTTGTCAGGTGTATCAATCCGGACTGTGCAGCCCGGTTCGATTGCGGCCAGCATCTCTTCAAATGCCCCCGATGCGGCGAGCCATTGGATACGCAATACGACTGGGACAGAGTCCCGGTCCCGGCCAAACTGAGTGACCTTGCCAAGCGATGGGCTAAGCGAGATGATCGACTGGATTTTTCAGGTGTATGGCGTTTCCGAGAGTTACTGGATTTTTGCAGCGACAAATACAAAGTCACCATCGGTGAGGGCCAGACCATTCTGCAGCAAAACGATGCCGTGGCGAAATACACTGATATGCGCCCCGGGCGTCTGTATCTGCAATATGAAGGGTTGAATCCGTCCGGCTCGTTCAAAGACAACGGCATGGCGGCGGCTTTCAGCCACGCCATGATGGTCGGCGCAGAATCCTGCGCATGCGCCTCGACCGGCAATACCTCCGCGTCCGTTGCCCTATACGCACATGGCTGCGGACTTAAGTGCACCGTCTTTATTGGCTCGGGCCGAATCGCTTTCGGCAAGCTCAGCCAGGGCATGGATTACGGTGCGAAAACCATTCAAATACGCGGCGACTTCGATGATTGCATGAGGCAGGTTCAGGATGTGTGCAGCCAACTGGGGCTTTATCTACTCAATTCACTGAACCCGTTTCGGCTCGAAGGCCAGAAGACCATCATGTATCGAATCATTGAAGGCCTGGGCTGGGAGGCGCCGGACTGGATCATCGTGCCGGGCGGAAACCTGGGCAACTCCAGCGCGTTCGGCAAGGCCTTTGACGAGTTGAAACAGCTTGGCCTGATCGAGCAAATACCCCGCATGGCCATCATCAACGCTGCTGGCGCCGCGACGCTTACCGAGTTGGTGAACGAAAGAGGGCTTGCCTGGAACAACGGCAGCGTTACCCAAGAGGTCATCGATGAATATTACGCCGATCTGACGGCCCGCAACTTCTCGCCGCATACGTGCGCCTCGGCGATCGAAATTGCCCGGCCGGTCAATCTGAAAAAATGCCTGCGGGCGATTGATATATGCAATGGCGTTGTCCGTGCCGTAACCGACGAAGAGATTTGCGATGCCAAGGCGATTGTGGGCAAATATGGCTTGGGTTGTGAGCCTGCTTCGGCGGCATCAATAGCCGGCTTGAAACAACTTAGGGCCGAAGGCATCATCGGCCCAGACGAGCGAGTTGCCTGCGTTCTGACCGGCCATCCATTGAAAGACCCGAATGTAACGGTTGACTACCACAAGGAAAAACGAGGCCAATTCAGCAACCCCCCTATAGAGGCGCCGAACGACCTCAACGAGATAATCAAGCTAATACAATAATCGCAGCTTGCAAATCAAACTGCCGCCCTGTATGGGGCGGCGATTATGAGGCCAGCGGTAATAGCCAGGCTGCCAACTGAGTGCAAAAGGACCGTGATCTGGCTGGCGCGGTACTGACCAGTTGCTGCCAGATCATTCTTGTTCGCTGATTTTATCGCCAATGCGGCGATCGGAAGCGCAAATAAGTAAAACAGACCAGCGAAGAACGTCAGTCGGCCGATCAGCATAACACCCGCTATAATAAAACTCACAGTGAGGGCGATTCGATAGATCCAAACGCCAGCAGGTACTCCAAAACGAACTATGAGCGTTCGTTTGTTCACCGCAGCATCGGCGGCAAAATCAGGAAATTCGTTTACTAAAATTACCAGAAAAATCAGTATGCTGACAACTGCTGCCGGCAAGAGCGGAACGGCATCAATAGCTTCCGCCTGTAGATAATATGAGCCATACACCGGAAGCAGGCCGAAGAGCATCGCGATAACAAATTCGCCAACGCACTTATAACCGAGCTGAATCGGTCGGGCAGTGTAAAAATAGCCGCCGAGTAATCCAATAAGGCCGAGAGCCACGATGAAGATGCTGCGCGTCAATAGAACGATCACCAGTCCTATCGCTGAACCTGTTGCCAGGCAAGCCAGCGCAGTAAGCAGAGTTGCTCTGGGCGAGAGAATTCCTTGCTGGATGAAACGGCGCCCTCCGGAAAATGGCGTAGGATTCCTATTGAGCCAATCGTTTCCGGAAATGTGGTCGTAGTAGTCGTTGGCAACATTGGCGCCTGCGTGCAGAGCCATTATTGCAAGTAGAGCCAGCAGGAAAAGGACCGGCTGCAACGTCCCGGTAACGGCGACGCCGGCAGCCGTGCCGACCAAGACCGGCGCTACACTGGCAACAAGAAACTTTGGCCGAGCGGCAAAAAACAGGACAACCACTTTTGAATGCTCAGAATCAGCTCTCATAGATTGAATTCTAACCACGGATTTCACAGATTGCACGGGACTTTTCGGGTGCGGTCTTGACAAGGCGAGAGACTTTGGTTACGGTAAAAGGATATAAGTGAGAAGAAATAAAGTGGACTCTCAATGGAGACAAAACATGGCTGGTACGTTCAGAATAGCGGTTGCTTTATCTTGTTTGTGTTTTCTTGCGGGCTGTTACGAGGATGAGACGGAGCTTACATTGAATCCCGACGGCAGTGGAACTTTGAAGCAAAAGCTGGTTTTCTCGGAAAGACTCATTGTAGCCGGTTCAGAAGGCA
>CAZPJZ010000091.1:0-7652 GCA_964586995.1 uncultured Pirellulales bacterium
CTACAAGCCCCAGGCCGCTACTTTTTACAAACTCGGTCATCGCATTGACCGCCCCGCCGCTCCAGCCGTAGCTGCCAAAAACTCCCACTGCCCGATTCTGGACCATTTTGGTCTCCAATAGCCGAAGCAAGGAATCCATAAGCGGGAAGACCTTCGTGTCGTACGTCGGGCTGCCTAAGATCAACCCTTTATAGCGCCAGATGTCTCGGAGAGTGTATGAGACGTGGGTCCGTGACACATCGTGCAGCCGCACGGCCCGGCAGCCCTGCTCGGAGAGGCCCTCAGCCACGGCCTCAGCCATTCTCTCGGTGTTGCCGTACATCGAGGCGTAAGCGATGACCACGCCCCGTTCCGCTTCGTACCGGCTCCAGCGGTCGTACAGCTCGATGATCCGCTCCGGATGCTGCCGCCAGATCGGCCCGTGGGTCGCAGCAACAATCCGGACCGCCAGCCCCTTCAGCCTGGCTATCGCTTTCTGCACCATCGGCGCATATTTTCCAACGATATTGGAGAAGTATCTCAGGATTTCGTCCTCGAAGTGAGCGATGTCAACCGTATCATCGAAGATACCGCCGTTCAGTGTTCCGAAGCCTCCGAAGGCATCGCCGGAAAAGAGAATCTTGGCTGCCGGCTCGTAGCTCATCATTGTTTCGGGCCAGTGAACCATCGGGGTAAGAAAGAACTTCAACTTCTTTGCGCCCAGGTCCAATTCGTCGCCGTCGCGGACAACTTCCACGCCCTGCCTGATGCCATAGAGCCGTTGCAGGAACTCAGCGGTCTTTTTGTTGCCCACAATCTTGATATCGGGGAAGATTTCCCGCAGCACGCCGATAGAGCCGGAATGGTCCGGCTCCAGGTGATGGACTATCAAATAGTCAATTCGCCGTTCGGGGCCCAGCACACTTTTGAGCTTCTCAAGATAACCGGACAGCGAAATCTCTTTGACCGTGTCCAGTAGCGCGACCTTACGGTCAACGATCAGATAGGAGTTGTAAGAGACGCCCTCAGGCAGCGGCCAGATTGACTCGAAAAGATCCGTCCGGCGGTCATTTACCCCGACCCAATAAACGCCGTCGCTGATAGGCACAACCGACTGCACTATCTCTGTCCTCCTGTAAAAGTCTCGGACCCATGGCCGGTCGTCGCCGCACCGGCAACGGCTACACGCTGACCGTAATTTCTTTGCTCGACTCCCACAGCCCGTGTATGTTGCAGTATGCCACTGCATGTAACGTACCGGGCTTGGACGTCCTCATGGAAGCAACCGCCTCATGATGCGTATAGACCGGCCCTTTATTCGGCCCCTCGGTCGATTCACCATGGGCACTGAACTCGACACGAGCAACGTGATAAATGAACTTCTCGCCCTGACCATGGAAGTAAAGCGAAATCCATCCGATATGGTGCTCCGTGGTATTTGGGTGGGCAACTTCTTTACCTAGAGTGACTTTCACCGCAAATATCTGGCCGGCTTTGACTTTGTCGGGACACTCAATCACTGGGACGTGCTTTTCGGCCTTCCAATCGGCACTTTGAATATATTGACTCAATTCTGCCATAGCAACACCTCCATTTGTCATTCTCCGGCAAAAGGACAGTCCAAGCCATTTGCAGGAAATAATAGGCTTGCCCAATCCGGGTGTCAAGCCCATCATCGTCGTTCGCGGCAAAAACAGACCCTTGACCTGGCAGAGTGGCCGTGATAGGTTAGCGCGGGGCTGCATCGTAGAACGCCCAAAATATGCAGTAACCAGGGACTGGCCGGAAAGACCGGTCCGCAATGGGCAGGGCATATATTCACGGGAGACCATTGCCAATGAAATCGACAAAGTGGTTCTATCCGGCTCTGATACTGGCTTTGGCCGTTGTCGGATGTCAGCAGAAGCTGACCAAGCCGCCCGAGCCGGCCAAGTCAATCCACGAGGCGGCAGTGGAGGGCAGTATCGACCAGGTTCAACGACTTCTGGCGCAGGGAGCCGACATCAATGCCAGAGACGTTAAACAGAGAACTCCGTTACACCATGCGGCCCAGTACGGTCATAAAGAGCTGGCGCAGATGCTCCTCGCCAAAGGTGCCGAGGTGGATGCAAAAGACGACGTAAGTCAAACACCCCTGCACTACGCAGCCTTTTACGGCCAGAAGGAGATGGCGCTATTACTGCTGGCCAACGGGGCGGACCTCAATGCAAAGCACGAGTACAACCTCACGCCGCTGCACATGGCGGCCTTCAGCGGGCAGACGGAGCTGGCCAGACTCCTTATTGACAGAGGTGCGCAAATCAATCCGGATCGGACATACGAGCGCAGTCCCTTACACCAGGCGGCCTCCGGCGGCCACGCAGCGGTAGCCGAATTGCTAATTGCCCGGGGCGCCGACGTTAATGCCAAGGACCCCTCAGGCTACCTGCCACTGCACCTGGCACTGGCTGGCGGCCACCCTCGCGTGGCAGAGTTACTTATAGCCGCGGGCACCGACCCAAACGCCCGGGACCCTGAAGGTCACACGCCCTTGCACATTGCAGCCATCAAAGGCGAGAAAGAAAGCGTGCGACTGCTTCTGGCCAGCGGCGCAAAGCCCAATGCCGAGAATACCACCGGACAAAGACCCCTGCACCTGGCGATGGAACTCAGACACTGGGACGCAGCCGAGCTGCTAATCACGCAGGGCGCCGATGTAACTGCAACGGACAAGACCGGGTTGGCGCCGCTGCACCTGGCGGTTGACGGAAAGAATAAGGAAATGGTGGACCTTCTTATTAGCAGAGGCGCTGATGTAAATGCAAAGGACAACGCCGGTGTGACGGCTCTTCACATTGCGGCTGACGTGGGCGATGCCAATACGGTCGAAATTCTTCTTACCCGGGGGGCTCTGGTGGGCGCGGTGGATGCATCGTTTTCGACGCCCCTGCACTACGCGGCCAGAGCCGGCCATCGCAACATGGTCGAGCTGCTCATCGCCAAGGGCGCCGAGGTGAACGCCATGAGCCAGCCAGACAGGTGGACGGCCCTCCACCTGGCCGCTCTTCAGGGCCGCAAGGAGGTGGTCGAGCTGCTTATCGCCAAAGGCGCCGATGTGAATGCCAAGGACGAGACCGGCCAAACCCCCCTGTCGTTGGCGAAAATGTACAGGCACGGTGAAATTGTTGAACTGCTGCAAAAGCACGGGGCCAGGCAGTAGGCTGACTGCAAAGACAAACATGTCACAAAGTCTTCTTATAACCAATTGTAGACTGTTTGACGCCCCGGAAAGGCAGCGAACTGCCGCCGTTCTTATTGAAAACGGCACCATCAGCCAAATCGGTCAAATTGATTCTTCCACCCAGCCTGGCAGGACTCTCGATGCGCAGGGCCGAACGATTGCTCCGGGCTTCATTGATGTCCATATTCAAGGTGCGGGCGGCGCCGATGTGCTGGACGCCACCCCTGAAGCCTTGAAGACTATATCACAGACTTGCGCACGCTTCGGCACCACCAGTTTCCTCGCTACGACCGTATTCAACCCGGAGCAGGATAATGACCATTTGGCTCTCGCCGGCGAGCACACAGGCCGTGACCTGGGCGGAGCCAATCTGCTCGGAATTCATCTGGAAGGCCCGTTCATCTCACCGCTAAAAAGAGGAATGATCCTGCCCGAATGTACATGTGCCCCATCGTTGCAGCTTCTTGAAAAAATTCAGGATGTCACCAACGGCCGGCTCAGGATGATGACCATTGCACCCGAGCTGCCGGGCAACATCCAAATAATCCAACGGCTTGTGGATTCCGGTATCGTTGCGTCTTTCGGTCACTCCAACGCCACCTACGAGCAAACCCTCGACGGCCTCAGTGCCGGCATCTCGCACGTGACACATCTATTTAACGCCATGCCCCCGCTGCACCACCGCTCGCCGGGACCGCTGCTTGCCATTTTCCAGACGAAAAATGTGACTAGTCAGTTCATCTGCGACGGTGTTCACATACACCCGGCCGTTCTAAGATTCGTCTTTGGGCTTCTTGGCCCGCAGCGCATCGTACCGATCACCGACGGCATGCAGGCGACCGGCCTGCCCGACGGCAAATACTTCTACAACGGTATCGAATACGAAGCACGAGGTGGAACAGCCAGGTACAAAGATGGTACGTTAATCGGCACGGCTCTTGGCCTTGGCCAACTGCTGCAGAGACTCATGACCTTCACGGATTGCCCGCTAGATATCGCCATCAAGACCGTTACCGAAAATCCCGCCCGGATATTGGGCATCGAAGAGGCAAAAGGCTCCATTGCGCCCGGAAAAGATGCCGACCTTGTCCTGCTCGAGCGGGACTACTCAATACATGCCACGATTGTCGGCGGTAAAATCGTCTACCGGGGCTGACCGATTACGACCCGAACCGTCTGACTTTCATTGCAAGTCGTTGCCGGTCAGCAGCAGGTTATTCTCGACTAACGATGCGGCTAATTTTTCCTGATCGCCGGCGGTATCGACAAGAACATTATCACAAAACAGCACGCCTTTGCTTTGCTGGCCTTCGAGGGTCAGCGCCTTTGGCCGAACACTCGAAAACAAATTGCCGACAACGGCGACCTCCGACGTACCACGAAGAATCATGCCCGCCGCCGCGCGATCATCGGCGGCGCGCTTCACAGTGTCCTGCCCGATGTAGCTGTCGCAGAAGTTGTTGCCCGTGACCGTGATGCGCCCGCTACTCGGGCCAACAACCAGAGCATCTTTTCTCATAATTGTGAACGTGTTAGCGCTGACGCTGCAACCGTGCGCGTCGCGCAGGTCTATTCCACCACCGTTGTGCGCGATGACGTTGGCACTGAGTGTGATGCCGTAGCAATCTCTATCAAGCACGATGGCCGTGCCGTTACACTCTTCAATCATATTGCCCGATACGACGGGAACCATACGTGTTCTCGATAACCACGCCATCACCGAGATGGTCGTCCAGATTGTTGCCGGTCATGCAGAGATTGAAACCATCTGTTCACCGCAGAGCATCGTGGTTTTCCTCGAACTGATTTGACGAGACGACAATGTCGTGACAGGCGATTAAATTCAGTCCCGTCTTCTTGTTGTACGTTATCAGCGAGTCGCAGATGCGCGGGTCTTCATAGCAGTAATACAGCCGGATACCGTCACCACCGTGATAGCTGACGGTGACACCGTCGATGAAGATTTCGTTTATGCGTCTTGCCTCAGTTGCATATTCATGCCTCCTGACAAAAGTTCTGCCAAACGTATCCGGACAGACACTCCCGCTCCAATACCACCGTTTGCCCGGTGCTGCAACTGTTTTCCGCCGACTCTGACGCGATGTCCGTGTAGCGAAAGATGCAGCCTCTACTGTATTTTTGCCTTTGTTTCGCTGAGCAGGCAAGGTATGATTGCCGGTACGAAAAACCTATGGACGTCATATTATATTCTATCGCCGGCCCACTGTTTTTAATATCTGTGGCAGCCCACCTTTACGTAAGGCTCCGGCTGCGACCGAAAGGCGACTCAGACCTGGACGACTATTACTATGAATTCGAGGACCGGCACCCGGCCTATGCCAGGTACTTGAAATGGTCGAAAATCACCTTCGCCGCAGCCATCATCGCTATGCTCGCCCTGTTCATTGCCGCGGTGCTCTGAAAGGGCCACCCGGCGATCAATCCTCAGTTGCCGCGCCCAAAAGATAATTGAAGGTGACGTGCCAAAACTGTACCATTGTCTCGGTCGTGAGAAGAAATCTTCTTCCAGGATTTGAGGAGCTGAAAACATGGAACGTGAAAAACACGTACAAAGTCGTTGGCCAGATGTAAAGAACCTCGTGATCGGCCTCTTGCTGGGCATCTGCCTGATGCTGGCAATCGCCGCGGCCGGCAGTAGTCGTGGCGACATCGGGACATTCCAGTGCTGCGCCGCCGGCGATGATTCGCTGGCCGTATTTGTTATCGACACCCGCACCGGACAAACGTGGCGGCTGGGGCGAATCGACGCGTACGACCTGGGCTCGCCGGGCACACCTAAGTCGGTCCGCCACAGTGTCACCCCGTATGTAAATTAAAGCGGATGAACAGAGAACATATAGCAGCAAAGGTGCTCGGGATTTCCACCAGCCCGAGGCTAAAGGGCAACAGCGACCTGCTCCTGCGTGAGGCCCTGGCCGGGGCCGAGTCAGCAGGTGCGCAGGTTGAATACTTGCGCATAGCGGACTTGAACATCGCACCGTGCGTGGAATGTAATGCCTGCTACACGAGCGGCAGATGCCGCGTCCAGGACGATTACCAGCAAGTTTTGCAGAAAATGCTCGACGCCGACCGGCTGATTTTCGCCACGCCGGTATTTTTTATGACCGTCTGTGCCCAGGCAAAGATGCTTATCGACCGCGGCCAGTGTCTCTGGGCGAATAAATATGTGCTGAAGAAGCCCCTGTTTGAAAACGGCCCTCGCGACCGGCGGGCTCTGGTTATCGCCGTGGGAGGCTCGAGGAGTACGAAGCAGTTTGACAGCATCCGGCTGACCATGAAATCGTACTTCGACATGCTGGAAGTCAAATACGTTGCCAATCTATTTGTGAACAAGGTCGACGCCCAGGGTGCAATCAAGCAGCATCCCTCGGCGCTAAGGGAAGCCTTCCGCCTGGGCAAAGAGCTGGTCACCATCAAAACCCCGCCCGATAAGCCCGTCGATGTATATCCGGCCTGATCCACTGCTGCCGGTCCCGGCGATGAGTCAGTAAGGTTGAAGATAGGTCAAAGCTTTATCGATTTTGTGATGGCACAAGCCTCTTGAGTCCCTCGAACCAGTTGAGGACGACACTGATTTGCACAGCGGTGAGCTTGCCGTCCTTCCATTCGATGGGAGGACGCCGTAGAGCCAACGATGTGGATGAAAAGATCATCACCAGCCCGGTGCCATGGTTGCGATTTTTCTTCCTGAGTCGTACAATGGTATTGAAAGGTCCTACCACATTAAGTTTGGCCAAGCTGATGAGAGGGTCGAAATGGCAGATAGCCCGAACTTGAGTTCCGCTCCGTTCAGGGATGGCGGATTTGTCACCACGCATTGGAGCGTGGTGATGGCCGCGGGGAGAGGCGACTCGGCCCAGGCTGCCGAGGCGCTGGAGGAACTGTGCCGGACGTACTGGTATCCTGTTTACGCCTTCGTCCGCCGGCAGGGGCACGAACCCTATGATGCGGAGGACCTGACCCAAGAGTTTTTCGCGCGGTTCCTGGCGAAGGAGTACTTTGGGCAAGCGGACCCGGCGCTGGGACGATTTCGCAGCTTTCTGCTGGCGTGTGTGAAGAACTTCCTGTCGGAGCAGGGCCGACAAGCTCGACGGCTGAAACGCGGCGGCGGGCAAACCATCATTTCCTGGGACAGTCAGACCGCGGAGGAACGCTATCGGTCGGAGCCAGCGGACCCAGTGACGCCGGAGCAGGTCTACGACCGGCGCTGGGCCCTAACCTTGCTGGAGACGGTACTGGCCCGCCTTGCCGACGAGCAATCAGCCGCCGGCAGGCAACAGGTCTTTACCCAACTGAAAGAGTACCTGTGGGGAGAGGCTCCCCAGGGGGGCTACGCTGAGATGTCAGAACGCCTGGGCATGACCAAAGGCGCTGTGAAGGTAACCGTGTATCGGTTGCGCCGGCGTCTGCGTGACCTGCTGCGCCAGGAGGT
>CAZPJZ010000092.1:0-7575 GCA_964586995.1 uncultured Pirellulales bacterium
GAGGGTAGAGATTGTATTTCTTTGGTAGGCCATGGCTTACACACGTTTTTCTCTGCGGGTTTCGCGTCCTCCGTGGTGAGGGGGTGAGGTGCAAAACCCCGGACCAGCCTTATATTCTCCCAAAACCAGCACAATGGTGTAAGTCCTTGTCTGATAAAGGGTAGCGTGCGCAACCTCGCACCATTTCCATATTCTAACCACGAATTTCGCGGATTTCACGGATTGGGTGAATGCGCTTATCGGTTTCTCCTTTATTTCTGCGGCTTTTGTCACTTGCTTTCAACTGGTCGATGCGATTCAGTCGCACCCGACCTGCGGCCTGCTTGTTGCTTGATTTTTCCCCCTCCTCCGAAGCATGTCCTGAGCTTGTCGAATGGGCCAGATTCTGCAAAACTCTGACGCTTGGGCTTGCTGGGCATCCCCGCCTGCGCGGGGATGACGTCATTCCTGCGGAAGCAGGAATGGCTTCGGCTGGGGGATGGCACAGGCAAGTAGTGTTTTTCAAGTCCGGTAATCGACAGGACTGTACTCTTGTGTTATATTACGTGTTAATGCGGTAAGGAAGCGTTCGGCGTTTAGCGTATAGGCTGTACGCTACGGATATGGCCAAGACAACCGATTATCGTACCGCCAGAGTTGGAACGCGGAGGATCAAAAAATGGAGGCGCTAACAAGTCCCAGAATCGTGCGTATAATCCCTTTGTCAGTTATAGCGCAACGTTGCAGCTGGCGCATTCTTCCAACTGGCGTTTGCGGACATAGATACGGTTATGCCCACGAAATCCGAAACTCGAATATCCCCCTGCTTTCGCAGGGGTAAACTTGTCCCCGCAAACGCGGGGATCCGACACAAATCCGAAGGCTCAAAACTCAAATAACCGAAATCAGCGCGTAGGATGGGCTTCAGCCCATGCGGATACTGGGCGTACTGGATGTTAATGTAACCTCTTGGGGTGGTCCGGTCGGTGGCCTGGCGGGGCACAACTGGTTTGGCACGATCGCCAGTTGCTACAGCACCGGTGCGGTCAACGCCGGTTCGTATGTTGGTGGCCTTATAGGAGCCAGCGATGATGGTTATGTAACCGATTGCTACAGCACTGGGGCGGTCAGTGTGACTGGACAGCATCGCAATGTGGGCGGGCTGGTGGGGTACAACTACGGGCGCACTGTGACCCACTGTTTCTGGGACATCGAGACCTCAGGCCAGGCTACAAGTGCTGGCGGGACAGGCAAGACCACAGCCGAGATGCAGACGGCGGGCACATTCCTCGAGGCCGGCTGGGACTTTGTCAATGTCTGGGGCATCGGGCAGAATCAGACCTACCCGTATCTACGCAAGTATTCAGCAGCAGATATCAACCAGGATGCCGGTATCAATTTCCTCGACCTTGCAGCGTTGGCCGAGAACTGGCTGGCAGACATGGGACCATAGATCGCCACAGAGTGTAGCAAAACAGAATGGCCACAGAGGGCAGGGAGCCCACAGAGATTAATCCGCCAGACGTATGGCGGACAATTGGTGCGGCGTTAATCGCCGGTGCGTCGGGCAGCCCTGTATAAGGCCGCGAGGCCGAAGATAGCGGCGCTAACCAGGACAATGCACGCGCCGGTAGGCAAATTCAAATAAAAGGAAACCACAAACCCAATCAACGCGCTGAGCATTCCGAAGACAGTCGCAGCGATGACGACCGATTTGTGCCCGGTGCAAACCTGATACGCCGCCGCCGCGGGACAAGTAATGATACTGAAGATCATCAATCCGCCAATAAGAGGCAGATTGACCGCCAATATGATCCCGCACAAAACCAGAAACAGAGCATAGACAAATCCTTCATGGATACCCGTGGCGGCGGCAATGGATCGGCTGAAAAGCAGCACCTTCAGCTCCTTGTTGAAAAGCGCACAGAACAGGACCAAGACAGCCGCCATCACGCCGATGGTGATGGTGGCGAGCCTGTCGGCAAAAAGTATGTTGCCCCACAGCAGGCCGAGCATCTCGGAGCGACTGCCCTGATTTAGGCCGATGCCCAGAAAAGTCAGCCCCAGCATAAGGCAGAAGACTATCGCCAGAGCAACGTTTGTATCCAGCCGGGACTTCTCAGGCCGAACGCTGGCCAGACTCAGCGCGGCGACGACTGAGGCGGCTACGCCTCCCAGCGCGGGGCAGACAGCGGTCAGCGTCGGGTTGGCAAACACCAGAAAGCTGCCGTAGATAGAGCCCGCCATGGCGGCGTGCGAGATGCAGATGCCGATAAACGGAATCCGCATCCCCACAATATATACGCCCAACAGTCCCGTGCTCGCTCCGGCGATCAGGCCGGCAACAATTACCAGATAGAAATATGGGTCCATGCTCAAGAACCAGACGCTTGGTCTTTGTTTATGACATACCTGCGGCCTGCGATATCGAGCGTTTCGATTCGGCAGTGATACGCCCTTTCCAGGGCATCGGAGGCGAAAATCTCTTCAGCGTCACCATCCGCCAGGATGCTTCCTTCGTGCAGAAGGACAATTCTGCTGCACGTCGGAGGCAGCAGGCTCGTATCATGGGAGACCAGCAGAACGGTCACATGCGTTTGCCGATACAACTGGTCAATAATTTGCGTGATCTGATACTTCCAGTTGAAATCAAGATTCGCGCACGGCTCATCCAGCATAAGGACTGCGGGGTTCTGCGCCATGGCCCGCGCAACCAGCGCTTTTTGCTGCTCGCCCCCGGAAAGGCTTCGGAACGTCTGGTCGCTCAGATGCTCCAGGCCGAGCCGGCCAATCCATTCGTCCACAATCCGGTAATCGACTTTACTGAGCCGGGCCAGCAGAGGCCGGACACTTATCCGGCCCATCGCCACCACCTCGCGCAGGGTAAAAGGCAGCTCGGCGTTGTATTCCGCCGCCTGCGGGATATAGCCGATCTGTTTTCGCAGATTACTCTTGCTCCAGGGGGTCAGCTCAGCCAAATTGTGGTTGCCCAGTTTCACTGTGCCCCGGCTGGGTTTTATCAGCCCGCAAGCGACCTTGAGCAAGGTTGTCTTGCCCGCCCCATTGGTGCCGATGATGCCGACAAATGTCCCGGCGGGAATTTGCAGATTCTCGACATCGAGAATTGTTCGTCCGCCGCGCTTCACGACGACGCCTGACAAGCTCAAGCAGCCCCCAGTCATTCGGCAGCCGCCTCAATCAGAAGCCGCACATTGTCCCGCAGCAGCCGATCGAAACCGTGGCCGGCGTCATCCACAGCAGGGAAGTTGCTAAAAACGACGGCCTTCGCCCCCAGCCGGTCGGCTAACGCCTCCGCCAGAGCGGTACCTTCCTGCTTATTGGCTATCACAAATCTCACACCCCGGCCCTGGGCTTGTTTGAGACAATGATTAATGTTGGCAACCGTCTCTACGTCACTGCCCGCAAAGGTGGCTATCCTCTGCAGGCCCAGCCAATCGGCAAACTGGGCCTGATGACCGGAAGTAATCACCTCCGCCGATGCCGCGCCCGCCCGCCCCATGCTGGCTTGAAGCTCGGCCCCTACGTGCTCCAGGCGCTGCTCGATCAACTCCAGCCGTTGCCTATACTGCGCTGCGCTTTGGGGGTACTGCGAGCACAGAATATCGCAAACCCCTCTGCAGATCGCGAGATAATTCTCAGGCACGCACAAGCCAGGCGATGTCTTGACCGAACGAATCTGCAGGCCGTCTTGTTTCATCCGTGACAGCGAATCCTCAATTCCCTGTTGAAAATCAAATAGCAGCAGCATCCTGCACCGGCGAAGCTGCGTGACCTGCGACGGCAAGATATCAAAGTGGCCCGGACACATCCCCGGCGGAGCCAGACAAAGAACCTCCACATCCGGCCAGAGATCGCTCACCACGCATTGTAGATAAGAATTGGTCACCGCAATTTCTGGCTGATTTTGGCCAAAGTTTGTATTTCGACAGCCAGCTCCAAAACAGGCAAATACGAACGTAAACGAAATTATTGCCCATCGAATTATGGGTAGAGTGGCAGCGTCACACAGGTTGTGCTTTGTCATTCCCGCGCAAGCGGGCATCCAGAGATCCTCGGCCGCTTCTGTACCCCTGCTTGCGCAGGGGTGACAGTAAACAAATGGTAACAGACGTTGTATTTGTTGCCCAAACATCGCTAACCAAACAATCAGAATGTTTCTCCTTCGCGTCTATTGTTCGAACGAGCCGACCTGCCGGCCGTTACTCAGCCGCATCCGAACGATGACGCCCTGCCCGGTTTGAGGGTTGTACCAGGTCTTGCGCGGCACGGGATACTCCATTTCCTTCATGTGGTTCAGATCGAATTTGGGGCCCTCACTATACAGGACCCAGTTAACGGGCGACTCGCGGGGATCATCGTAGCACTTGCCCTCTTCTGTCTCGTTGTCTGGAAATCCCTGCGGCACCCAAAGATACGCCCCATTCTTGACCACGACCGTCCGGTTGTATATCAATGTCCCCACCGACCTGTACTTGTACGTATACCCCCGATTGAACCGGTCTTCGATACCGGCGGCCATGTAGGTATCGCTGCCGGGCTGCGGCAGATATTTACTCTCGACCAGCTCCAAAGGAAGCTGATAGAAATGACCTCCCAGCATGCAGTCGACGCGCGTGGGCGGATATTTGCCGTCGTTATCCAGCGAATAGGCCTCCAGCGCCATGCCGATCTGGCGCAGCTCGGCATTGACGGCAACAACCTTAGCTTGAAGGCGAGCCCGGCCCGCCACGGGCAGCAGCATACCGATCAGCAGGGCGATAATCGCAATGACCACCAACAACTCAATTAGCGTAAATGCTCGCTTCATCGATCAATATCCATCCTGCAGAACCGCCTTAGCGGCCTACTCCTTGAGCCAATCTTCCGCCAACCGCGCAAGATCGATCAGGTCAACCACTCCGTTCAGGTTCGTGTCGCCGGGCCTATCGGCCAGGCGATGCTCCCGGCTGGCCAGGACGGAACCATTTCCATCATAGTTCGTCACCCATATTCGGTAACCGCTTTTCAAATCTGCACTCTCCTGGTCCATAATCCCAATAACATCAAAACGCTCGGCTAAATTATTTGAACCGGCGTAAATACCGTTGCCCCGGCCCAATTTTATGGGAAAGGTCTTCGTGCCATCGGTTATAAGTAGCTGGCCATTTGGCCGCCAGTCGCCCGCATCCACGAACCCGACGCCTCGAATCTTTACCAGCCGACCCTGATAGTGCTCGCAGCCTTGCGTCCTGGCAGCGTCAAAGATAAACTTGTCATCGTCATCTTTTAGCTGATCCAGAGTAACAGCTTCAGGCCGAGGCAGCCCTACGCCCCGCTCCACAAGTTCAATACTAAAATCATGGTCGGGATTGTTATTATGCTGCTCGTTTATATTTAGCTTGCCCTTATATGACAGGTAATAGCCCGTCACTCGTATTCTGTCTCCGGGGCCGAATTGGGCGGCATTTAGGCGATTAAGTTCGGCGATAAACTCCTGGTTTGAGTAGCCGCCGTCCAACCGAATCCAGGGCAGATTGTTGTACAGTTGTCCCAGAAACACAGCCGTGCCTGCGTGGTCGTCGCCTTCACCCTGAAAATATATCTGCCACTGTCCGCCGAGGTTAAAGGTCTCGGTGATAGTGTCGTCCGGCGTCGGGTCCAGAATATCCGCCGGGTTATTCAGCAATATCCCCTCCAGAATAACCTTGTCAGCAGCATTGTACGTTTGCTCACCCGCAGCATTCACTGCCTGCAATTGCCGGTGCGTAACCTCAGAAACGGTGGGAGCAGCTTTGCCGACCCCAACAAGAGCCAAAGTAGAAACAACTACCGAAACAAAAAGACTTTTCATAATTCCACCCTCCAAAAAAAGTCAACGGTCAACCTAGTCTTTAGCGCATAAAAATATAAAATTCGTGCTACTGTGTCAAGAGAAAAATTTGCAGGAAAATTATTTTCAATCAGTTACTTTCGGCACAAGAATGACCCTGCCTGCATTTCCCTCACACTGCGGACATAAGTGCACCCAACGATTGGCGCTGAAGGAAGAAAATCGTTGACATGGCGCGATCTTACTTTTAAATACCCTACATGGCACCGGCGAAAAAAGTGCTCGTCATAGAGTTGAACAAAAGCAGTGAGTACCAGAAGCTTTTGGATGGCCCGCCGCAAACCTGTGGAATGCGCTGCGGCAGAGTCTACCTGAATCCCGGCCAGAGCTGTGGCCAGCACAGCACCAAAGAGCACGAGGAAACGCTTGTCTTCCTTTCCGGCCAGGGCACGCTGCTTATCGGCGAACAAGACCGGTTTGCTGTCGGCCAGGGAAAGGTTTCTTACATACCGCCGAACACCGTGCACGATGTCAAGAACACAGGGACTAAGCCGCTGATTTATCTGTATTGCGTGGCCCCGGTAAGCAGATAGGTCCACAGCGGGCGCAGCCCAGCCAACACCGAGGCTCCGCACACAATCAGGCTTGGGTTAAAGGCACGATTTTTTGCCCGACTCTGAGCCATTGTATTAGCGGCGTCTCGAGACACCACCCCTAAGTTTCCAGCCGCGAGAACTCAAGATTTGCCCACCTTAGCGGCGATCTCCTGTGGTGGCAGGCAAGGCAGCCACGACGATAGGTAATCCTAATTGCTTTTGTAACAAGCAGTTAGGGAAAAAACAGCCTGGCCGTAGCACCCGGTCAAAAAATTTCAAAAAAATTCAAAAATTCTGCAAAAAATCCTTGCAAACAGCGGCGGGGCCTCTGTATAATTAGCATTATAGAAATACGTGTGCTTTTCTTCTTCTAATATCTTGGTTTTGGTGAGGCAGTAGATAACTCATAAGTTTGCTCTATATTACTTATTGAAAAGCTGTCTCACATAGCCGGAGCAAAAACTCCGGCTTCTTTTATGCGCATCGCCTTGACACTCATCCTGGCAACTCTTGCCCAAATGCCGCCGGCAGGAGCCGCTGTGCAGCCAAATGCTGCCGTGCCCTGGCACAGGCAGTACAAAATCAAACCGCTCGAGGCCGCTCGCCTGACACCGGCTGATGTGGTCGGGCCTGATTGCCTTGTATATCCGAACTGGACAAAGTGCGGCGTACAGGGCGGCATTCCAGATGTCAAGGCGGCGCTCGCGGTCGAAGACTTCGGCGCCAAAGCCGATGACAACGCCGACGACTCCGAGCCCCTGGCAAAGGCCTGCGAGGCGGCCGGCAAAAAAGGCGGCGGGGCAGTGTTGCTGGCTGAAGGCACGTATTATCTCGACCGACCGGTAACCGTGCGCCACGATAATGTCGTTATTCGGGGCAGGGGGCCGCAAAAAACACGCCTGATTTTTCGATACTCCGTTCCCGGAAGCGGCGTGACTTTCTACTGGCCGCCTCCAGACAGCCGAGTGGGCAGGGACACCCCGCTGGAGATACACTGCAAACCCACGGGCCTTATGAAAATGACCATGCTGGTCGACGATGTGGTCATCGCCACATGGACGCGAGGCGCACACTCGGGAAATACATTCGGCTTTACTCGGTCCGGCCGGGACGCCATCGGAAAAGTCCCGGATGGTCGGCATACGCTGAAAGGCATTGCCGAATATAAGG
>CAZPJZ010000093.1:0-7546 GCA_964586995.1 uncultured Pirellulales bacterium
TTATCCACCGAAAACATCAGCGGTGTCGAGCCCCCTTCGTCCTGCGCGTTGACATCGGCGCCCCTGGCGACAAGCAGTTCCACGCATTCCCACCAGTCCAAGGCCGCCGCAATATGTAGGGGCGTCTGACCATTGTTATCCTTCGCGTTGACATCGGCGCCCTTGGTGACGAGGAGTTCTGCGCTGGCCACCTGACGGCCCTCGGCGGCGAAGTGCAGCGGCGCCCGACCAATCGCCGTCCTATCGTTGACCTCGGCGCCGCCGGCAATCAGCAATTGCGCCAAGTCCTCCTGGCCCTCGATGGATGCGAGGTGCAAGGGTGTGACGCCCGCAATGTCCTTCACGTTGACATCCACGCCCTTGGCAATCAGGAATTCAGCCAAGTCCCTGCGCCCTTTCTGGGCCGCAAGGTGTAGCAGCGTTCGGCCATTTTTCATCTTAGCGTTAACATTGGCGCCTTTGGCAATAAGTAGTTCTTCAATGGCCCCTCGACCGTTCCAGGCTGCAAGGTGCAGCGGCGCTGCGCCATCGTCCCTTTTGGCGTTGACATCGGCGCCCTTGGCAATGAAGAGTCCTGCCAAAGCCTCGTGGCCCAGCTCAGCCGCCAAGTGCAGAGGTTTTTCACCGCCCTTTCCCTCGGCATTGACGTCGGCACCGCTGGCAATAAGGAGCTTGGCCATGTCTTGTGAGCCTCGAGCCGTAGCGATGTGAAGGGCCGTCCAGCCAAATTTATCCTTTGCGTTGACACTGGAACCCTTTAAGAGGAACGATTTGACCTGATCCATGTCACCGTCTGCTGCCGCCTGGAGAAGTGATTTCTTGTATTCATTGACGATTTGTGGATCATCCCCTTTTAGGTACCCCCGGCCTGTGGCCCGGGCCAAAAATCCAGGCACCCAGTCGGGCTCTTTATTGTGATTGCCGTCGGTGGTAATCTCGACCCATTTGGGCGGCTGCGAGCCGGCAGCCCCACCTATATCGGCGATGCAGATGTCCCAGCCGGGCGCCTTACAGCCCACCTGTTCTTCACCCGTAGGACCGTGGCTGAAAGCAATATAACTGCCGTCGGGCGAAAAATCAGAGTGGTACACCTCGTGGTCTTTTTGGCACTTGACCACGCGACGGACATTGGTCACTCTTGGTTCGCCGGCAAAATCAATATCAGCCACGCACAAATCCCAGTCGGTCGCTCCCCATGTTATTTTCTTGCCGTCGGCGCTGAAGTCGGGTCTACAGCCGGTGACACCGAACTTCGTCAAATCAAAGACGCCCGTTCCGTTGGCCTCGATGGCCAAGATGGCGTGCTTGAAGCCCATTCCGCCGTGCACCGTTGCCACGAACCAATGGCCGTCAGGCGACCAGCAGATGTTGTAAAGATGGTGCAAGCCTTTGTTGGGGTGTTCTGTATGTTTGCCCGTGGCAAGGTCATAAAAGAAAAGGCCCCTGGTGGCAAAATCCTTGGTGGTGTACCGTTCGAATTCTCCCTTTAGATAGGCGATGGTTTTGCCGTCGGGGCTCCAGCACGGCTGGCGCGCGTTTTCCGCGACCTTGACGAGCCCGCTTCCGTCGATATTCATGTAATAGACATTTCGAATTTTCTCGTTATTCGTTGTCTCGTCGGCGACAAAGCAAATCTTACTGCCGTCCGGCGAGGCGTGCGGATACATCTCATCGACGTCAGCCGTGCGCGTGAGGTTCACCGGATTGGAGCCATCGGCGTTGACCAGGTACAATTCCCAGTTTTCTTTGCCATTGGTCTTGCGGTAGGTCTCATACACAATCTTGTACGGGATTTCGTGCAGCTTGAGCTCGGTCCGCGGCGAGGGAACCATCGGCAGCGACTGCCCGGCGGATGGTTCCGCTCCGCGAATGGGCGTGTTCGCGGCCAGCAGAGATAGTAAGACGGCCAGAACCGCTGCCGCACTACGCCGAAGCAGGCAGATTTCTGCAACCTGCTGTTTCTTTGCCATAAAATCTCCTGTACACAAAGGGTCAGCTTGACCCTCGTCTTGAGCGATCAGCGATTTGCAATTGGCGATACAACTTGCCTGACGGGCACCCAGTCCGGTTCCTTATTGTGATTACCATCCTCGGTAATCCTGACCCATTTAGGTGGGTTCTCGGCGAGTCGCACGTTCGACAAGTATATCGCCCCGGATATGTCGCTCACGCAGATGTTCCAGCCTCTGGCTCTGCCGCCTACCTGTTGTTCTCCGCTGGACGGGCCAAAACTGAAGGCGATATACCGTCCGTCCGGCGAGAAATCGACGTGGTAGACCTTGTACCTGCGCGAGCACCGGACGACCTCTCGAATGTTGGTAACTCTGGGTTCATCGCCCCTCAAGTCGATGTCACCGACCAGCAGGTTCCAATCGGTCTCGCCCCAGGTCATCTTGGTGCCGTCAAAGTTCAGGTCGGGTCGGCAGCCCTTGACGCCCCAGCGGCCCAGGTCAAATACTCTGGTGCCGTTGGCCTCAAACGCCAAAATGGTGTCACTATAGCCCATGCCGCCATGTACGGCAGCGACAAACCACCTGCCGCACGGCGACCAGCAGATGGCATACAAGTGATGCAACTCCTTGTTCGGGTGTGGTCTGTGCAGACCCGTCTCCAGGTCATATATCATAAGTTCCGAAGTGGCGTACTCTCTGGTCGTATAGCGCTCGTACTCGCCTTTGAGATACGCGATACTCTTGCTGTCGAAGCTCCAGCAGGGCTCCCTGGCGTTTTGGGCAACCGTTACCCGTTCCGTTCCATCAATGTTCATATAGCAGACGCTTCGGAGCCTCTGTCTTGCCGTGCCCTCATCCATAACGAAGCAGATCTTCGTGCCGTCGGGAGAGACGTGGGGATACATCTCGTCCACATCGGGCGTGTTGGTCAGATTGACCGGATTGGAGCCATCGGCGTTTACCATATACAGCTCCCAGTTGTCTTGCCCATTTAGCCCCCAGGCCTGGCCTGGGGGCACCCCGGCCACAGGGGCCGGGGCTAAAGGGCTGCTTCGATAGGTTTCGTAGACAATCTTGAAAGGGACATCCTTCAGATACAATTGCTCCCTTGACCATGGCTCTTGCCTCGGTCTCAACCTGTTTGGTCTTTGCGGCCCTGACACCACAGCGTTGATATCAACCAGGCTCAGCACAACAAACAATACCGCAGCCATGCCTGGTCCGGGCAGTCTTTCTTTAGATTTGCGCCATTTTTCTGTCATATTGCCTAATCTCACCTTCGTACGTCCAGCGGCTATGCTGCCTTGTGCACAGCCTGTCACCATGCTCTCAACACACTCAGGCAAGCACCTTTTGTGCGTAACATGATACACTAATTGGGGCAAAATTGAAACCGGGCGGTCTTTGCGTTTTGGGCAGCGGTCAGCAGGGACGCCTGAGCCGACATATCCCTCATCCGCAGTTTGCCAACTGTGTCTGATCTGCGCCTATATGCTCAGAAATCAGCCAGGCCGGCGCCTTCCACTGTGGTGCAGGCAAGGATAGCGGGCTTAAGCTTGTTCGGCTCATAGTAATCGCGAATCAGCGCTTCGCTGAGCGCTTCGACCGAATCCTTGCTGGACAGGACCATGATACAGCCTCCCAGGCCGGCACCGGCGATTTGGGCTCCCGCCACACCGGGTACTGAACAGGCGATGTCCACCATCCGGTCGATTTCGGCCGTGCTACACGCGTAACTTCCCGGTTGCATGTGAAGCTGGGCCTTGGTGACCCTGTCGGGGTCTTCACTGGCTAAATCCGTGATAAGCTTATGAAAGTACTTATCATTACAATGGTCTTCTATCCGGCGGTAGTTGCCTTTGCGGTCCGTCCTGCTGACCCTGTCGCCATCATGGCTTAATTTCATCAAGTTGCCGAATTCCTCGATCTGGCCTGCCTCGAGGTAGTCCAGGCAGATTCTGCTTCTAATAACTTCGCCTGCGCCGAACAGCAGAACTCCCCTTACCCTATAATATCCGGGGTCAGGGTGGCTGGCAAAACTGGTCTCCATCAGTTGTTTATACTCGCTGGAAAGGATTTTTTTGAATTCTTTGCGGCTCATAAACTGTGGGACTTGCAGCAGAAGCCGGTATACATCGCTGGTTGTGCAGCCAAGCCTTTGCGGGTCCAGGTCTCGCACGTATTCAAGCCTATTTCTTAGCCTGGGATATCGCTGTCTTAGTAAGGCCAGGCCCAAGTGATAGGTAGCAACTCTGGCGTTGAACATGTCCCGGGCCTGTCCGCTTTTGGCGGCCTTTATATGGCTGTTGGCTATGATTACCTGATAGTCTCGCGGCGCCTCCACGGTTCTTTCCACTCTGAACGGCAGATACCCGACGCGGGTGATTTTTCCTCTCTGGCCAAGATATATTGCGGCGTGGTCGCCTGCTCCTCCGCGAGAGCCTACGAACCACTCGCCCTGCCCGCACAGATCGATGAATTGTCGGCTGGTGAGCTCGAAGTTGTTCAGGGCTATTGCTGCTTGAAGCGTTGCGACCACGATGGTGGAGCTGCTGCTCAGCCCGGCGGCGATGGGGACATTGCCGGTCACGGCCAGATTCAGCCCACGCATTTTTATGTCCCTGTACTGGTGCTGCAGCCGGAGCACGGAAGCCTTAATGTAGTTTCCCCAGTCACCAGCCGTAGTGCGAAGCATATTGCGCACCCGGTCGCTATTGACGAAATTCGCCCAGTCGGTCCAGGTGAATTGCCCGATGAGCTCCGATATATTGAACCGGACAGGCTCGAATTTCCTCGGCTCGGCATTGACGGCCACCACGTTGTTGTCCGCTCTGACGCCGGCTACGGCGACGGTCTCGCAGTCTATGGCCAGGACGTTGGTAAAACCTCCCTGATGGTCTACGTGCCTTCCCATGAGGTTGATCCGGCCAGGCGCCCTGACGATGCAAACCTTCTCTTGGAATCCGAACCGCTTGCCGTAGCACTGGAGAACACTCGTCAGGTCCTTGCGTTTCTGCAGGTGCAGCTCGGCGTGTTGTCCGTAGATATTTGCTAACCAGCGGCGCAAGGCAGGTGTATCACGCTCAATTTTATTTATCCACCGGCTCACGGAGCAATACTGGCTTGCCTTTAGCTGCGGCTTGCCTGATGCCGCCACCATTTTTTCTTTGCTGATTTTCTTTCGCCGGACGTAATCCTGTATGGCTAAAAGCTCATCGGGTGCGTTGAAGCCCTGTATCCAGTCGGGATTATCGATGGGGACTGTCTTGATTCTGAATCTCGCCTTTGCCTGGGCGTCCAAAACCTTCGCCAGATGCCGGACAACATCCGTAAGGTAATATTCTCGCTGGGCATTGTCGTTGTCGATCATGGCGACGCCCTGATAGAAGGCGTTCGCCTTAAAAAGGTACAGGCTGGGATTGATTGCGGTGCAGGCCGCTTCAATCTGCCTGGCAGCCCGTGCCGCTCGCTTGGACTGCAACATTCCATCAAGCTGCCGCCTGCTGACCCGCTTGGCTCGTTGCGCCAATTCAAGCAACTGTGCGATGGCGCCATCCTGCTTCTGGGGACTCGGTATGTGTTTGTCGACAATGTTGCGGATTTCAGAGCCGGTTATCTTGCGGCCTTTGGACGTTTTCTGCCTGAGCTGCTCGACGATTGTCTGTGCGGCTAAATCTAACTGCTCGACAATATCTATGGCCTGACCGGTATCGTCGAAAAGAACTCTGCCGCCTGAGCCTTCGGTCGCCGGTGTTTTGGGTATGGTCAGAAGCGCCATGTCCGCGCGTTGCTCTACAAATCCTCTGACCAGTGCTTCGATGGCCGCTTCTTCTATGAATTTGTCGCCCATCGTGACCAGCACAGACCCCTCATGTCCGGTGTTCTGCAGCGCCTCGGCCGCTATCCGGGCGGCGTGACCCGTCCCCAACTGCGGACTCTGATATACGTACATTATGCCGGTGTGCTCTTTGTTGACCGTATCGAGCACCTGCTCGGCTCGGGCACCGACGATGACCAGGAATTTCTTGAACCCTTGTTTCTTGAACGTGGCTACCAGCCTGTTTATGGCGGGCACACCGTCGATTTCGAAGCAGACTTTTGCCACCCCTGCTTGCGCAGGGGTAGGGCGGGGCTCGCCCATCCGTTTTCCCTGCCCGGCCGCCAAGACCACTACAAACGTCTGTTCTGCGATGTCCGTGTGCTCTCTCATCTTTGCCGGCGAATTGCTGATGCCAGACGCGAATTGCCCATCGGGTCTGTGACCCGCGAGCTTTGCTAATCCTCGCCAATTCAAGTGCCTGTTGTACTCAGCCTGACCGATCCATCGTGTAATTCCTGCGGAAGCAGGAATCCATTAAAATATAGCTCGACTGGATTCCCGCTTGCGCGGGAACGACAAAGTGCAATATGTCATCATTATAACAACGACAAAACGAACTGCAAGGTAGCACGGAAGAGGCAGAGACTATATAAGGCCCCCCAAGCCGAAGCTCAGTGCCGATACGAAGCAATCAGCAGCAGAGTCTTGCTGAAGCCCCAGCGGCCTGACTGTTCTCTCAGTGAATGTTTTGCCAGGAACAACAGAACTCTGGCCCGCGACTCCTTACAGTCCATAAGGCCGGCGCTTTCAGCGTACAAAAGCTGCTCAAGACACCGCAAGATCAGGACATTTCTGTACTCCCAGCCGGGACGATGTGACCCGGATGCGCAGACCCGGGTAAAGGATGATGTCACCAGTCCCTGCATCGATGCCGTGGCTCCGCTGTCCCAAACGGACATGAGCCGTTCCCGAACGGCGCTATTATCAATATGCGCGCCTAAGGCAGCACAGCTACGACAATCAAATCCTACTTCGGCGAGCCAGTCTGCGAGACGATTGTCGCAGGCGACATCAACGGCGACTGCTGAGTCGATTTGGTGGACTTCGCAATTATGTGCTCCCATTGGTTGCAGCTATACTGATGGGCTGACAGCGCGAGGGTCAGCCCTCAACATGAATATCGTCCATGCTTTGACTGTAGAGCGTCGGCGTTCTGGAGGGTGACTGTCTCGGCCTGGCTAAAGTCGAGCAGCTTGATGCCGCACTTCTTGCCGGCGCGGTGTATTCCAGTGCCGCAACCACTTCACTTGTTTTGCTGCTGCCCCTTGCCTTGGCAACCAGCTCAAGGGCCTTGCTGATAGTTGCTCTGATAGTTGAGTGAAGCTCATCTTGGCGACCCGGCTATACACTATAAACGGTAGGATAGCCGGATTTTCTACCCATGTGCAAATCGGCAAACCATGGGCCAACAGAAGCGACGGGCAAAACGAGTTGTCTGTCCTGCGAGTTCCGAACAAAATGGCCCAAACACGAGTATTGACTGCATCGGAAGCGCTTGCACTGTCAAAGGCCGTGTTTGGGTTCCCACCGGCCCCGGCGTGTTCCCTGTCGCAAGACAGGTACGGCCGGTGACGACGGTGAACTAACGGGCAAGAAAGAAAAAGCCTGTGGCGGGGTTGACTGTCAGAGAGTTTTCAGTAAATTTATACGTTTTATATAGGGACGGGGTCGCGGGTTCGCACGGCGTGGGAGCCCGACTGATGGGAACATTGGC
>CAZPJZ010000094.1:0-7531 GCA_964586995.1 uncultured Pirellulales bacterium
CAGGTGCTGCCGAAGTGTGATCGAATGGCTGTAAGCCTGCGGCGAGTAAAAATCGACCATGTCGCTGACCAGCTCGTTAATATCCATCGTGGCCACCCTGAGCTCCGTCCTGCTGATATAGCGCAAGAAACCGTCGAGGATCTGTTCGAGCCTGCTTGTTTCCTTTTCCACGATTGAAATCTTTCTCAGCGCCCTCTTGAGCCTCCGCTCTTGTTCATCCAAACGTTTATCACCGGCTGCGGCAAAATTGGAACCTTCCAGCTCTTCCCTAATCAATTGCAGGTTGACCTTTACTGTGGACAGCGGGTTCTTGATCTCATGCGCCAGCTCGCCGGTCAGCTTACTGAGCTCCTCAAGCTCGCGCGCGCCCGGACCCTTGTCGCAACAACCGTCAGGTTCTCTCTGTGTCGCGGCTTGCTCCGAGCCGCTGCCGGCAGGTCGGCATTTGCGCACGATGAGAATCGCGGCCACAAGACCGGCCACAAGACCGGCAAGAATCCCGCCGACAAACTGTGCCACGTGTTTCTCCTTCAGGCAACGACCAAACGCATCGGAAGTGCAACCACACAAAGGCTAAGGGAAGATCGAGTAGCGCGAACTGCCCAGTTTCGGACCCCTATTTCTGTGCCCGCCGCGGTCGTCCGCCGGTTTCCCTGGCCTGCCCCACGCTTGACAAACTGTTTCCCTCCTTGCCTTTTCGCAGTTCGGCCATAGCCGCCCGGCGCGACAGTTTCAATCTGCCTTGCTCGTCGATGGAGATCAGCTTGACCGGTATCACGTCCCCTGTCTTGCAGACTTCGTCAACGCTCTTGACGTAGGAGTCACTGAGCTCACTGATATGACACAAACCTTCCACGCCGGGCGTAATTTCGACAAACACTCCAAAATCTTTCACGGAGACGACTTTGCCCTGTGCATATATCCGGCCTACTTGTGGAGGCTGCGTCAGTCCTTCGATGATCTCTTTAGCCTTGAGGTGACCGTCGCCGCCCAGGCAGCTTATGTAGATCGTCCCGTCCTCTTCGATTTCGATGGTGGTATCGGTCTGGTCCTGGATGCTCTTAATCATTTTTCCTGCGGGTCCGATCACCTTGCCGATGTACTGCGGATCGATCTCGATGGTTACCAGCTTTGGTGCGTACTTGCTGAGCTCTGCTCTGGGTTCGCTAATAGCCTGGTTCATGACCTGCAGGATTTGCAGGCGGGCTGCCTTGGCCCGCTCCAGGGCCTCGACCAGGACCTTGTGGTCCAATCCCTCGGCTTTGATGTCCAGTTGTATTGCGGTAATGCCGTCCACGGTCCCGGCGACTTTGAAATCCATCTGGCCGAAATGGTCCTCTTCGCCGATGATGTCGGTGAGCAGCTCGTGTCGACCGCCCGGCTCGCTAACCAGGCCGATGGAAATGCCGGCAACCGGTTTGCTGATGGGTACGCCGGCGTCCATCAGGGCCAGCGAGCCGCCGCACACCGAAGCCATCGAGCTGGAGCCGTTCGACTCGGTGATGTCCGTGACCACACGGATGGTATAGGCGAATTTGTCTTCCGGTGGCAGAACGGGCTGCAGCGCCCGTTCCGCAAGGGCCCCGTGGCCGATTTCTCGCCGACCGGGTCCCCGGACCGGCCGGACCTCGCCAACGGAAAACGGCGGGAAATTGTAATGAAACGTGAAGCTCTGCGCATATTCATCCAGCAGGCCGTCTATAATCTGCGCATCCCGGATGGTGCCCAGTGTGACGCTCACCAAGGCTTGCGTCTCCCCGCGGGTGAACAGCGCCGAGCCGTGAGTTCGGGGCAAGATACCTATTTCACAGGAAATTGGACGGACCTGACTGTGGCCTCTGCCATCAGGCCTTTTTCCCGCCAACACCTGTTCGCGCACAATCTGGCCCTCTATCTTCTCAGAGATGCGCCTGAACATCGCCTTGTCGCATCGTGGTTCAGTCCTATGCACCGCTTCGGTTGTATCGGCCCTAAGGTTGTCACCGCAGGTGCAGTATTCGGCAGCGGTCCGCTCGAACAGCTCCTGCACGGCAGTGTTTCGCTGCCGCTTGTCCGGTATCTGCTTAAGCTGGCGCAGTTTGTCCGATATTTGCAGGCGAATTTCTCCGTAGAGCTGCTCGTCTATCTCGACGAGCGGAATCTCCTTTTCGACGCCGGCTTGCTGGCGCAACTGCTCAATCATGTCGCACACCTCGCCGACGGTTCGTTGTGCCGTCTGAACCGCATCGGCAATGACATGTTCGGGCAATTCCTTTGCGCCCACCTCAATCATATTGATGCGGTCCTTGCGCCCGCCCACCAAAAGATTCAGATCGCCGGCCTCAAGCTGCTTGTGTGTCGGGTTGACCACCAATTCTCCGTCCACTCTGCCCATTCGGCAGGCCCCAATCGGTCCTTGGAACGGAATCTTGCTAATGGCCAGCGCAGCACTGGCCCCTATGATGGCGGGCACGTCCGGGTCATTTTCGCGATCCGCGCTCAAAACGGACGCTATGATCTGCACTTCTTGAAGGTAGCCATCGGGAAATAGTGGCCGGATGGGCCTGTCAATCATCCTTGCCGTGAGCATCTCCTTGGTGGTAGGTCTTCCCTCGCGCTTAATAAACCCCCCCGGGAATTTGCCCGCCGCGCTTTGTTTCTCGCGATACTCAACGCTCAACGGGAAGAAATCAATGTCCTCGCTTCGGGGCGGCGCAGTCACTGCGCAAACAAGAACCACCGTCTCGCCGTACTGTACCGTTACTGCGCCGTCTGCCTGTTTGCCAATCTTGCCCGTCTCAATTGATAAAATCCGCCCTCCTATTTCTCGTTCTACCCTGTATATATCCGACATTTACTACCTCACCATACTGTAAGGCCAAGGGTTCCCAGACGATGACTTCAGTGGATCATGCCTTTTCCGCAGGCCCTGCGCTACCGGTGTCCTCGCCTCTTTACTTTCGCAAGCCGAGCCGCGATATGATGTTCTGATAACGCTTGAGGTCTTTCCTGCTCACGTACTTGAGCAGGGCAGCTCTGGTCCCGACCATCTTCAACAGGCCGCGCCTCGACGAATGGTCTTTGGGATGAACCCGGAGATGCTCGGTCAGACTGTTGATCCGCTGCGTCAGCAGCGCAATCTGAATTTCTGGTGACCCCGTATCGCGCTGGTGCATCTCGAAATCATCAATAATCTTTGTCTTTTCCTGCCTGGTCAGCATTTTTTGACTAAATCCCTTCTTTGTAATTCAAACCTTGCGCTGCCCTAAGGATACGTCGTTAGGCTTCTTTTCGCCCGATTATCTTAGATTCATATCAGCAAACGCTGCAAGTGGTGAGCATATAGGCTTTGAAAAAGTCCACACGCCGCTACCACAGCAAACCCGGAATTCTAGACTACCGGGGCAACATTTGCAAGCCTTTTTCCGCCAGAAAGTCTGACTATTTAATCAAAAACCTGCCATAGCTGACCTGCCTGCCAGCTTTCGGTCGGCATCGGTAACGACAATCCCTCGGCAGGGCCTACTTGCATTAGAGCATAGATATACGAGGACAGCTATTTGGCCCGTTTTTGCTCGAGGAAGGCCTCCAGTATGGCAGCGGCAGCGACGGCGTCCATCCGTTTTCTTTTCTTGCCTCTGGTCAGCGCGCTGGCAGCAAGCTTCTGCTCGGCAGCAAAACTGCTCAGGCGTTCATCGTGAAGATGGATCGGAATATCAATGTCCAGCCTGAGCTGCTCGGCGAACTCCAAAACGCCCCTGCTTTGGGAACTCTCTGAGCCGTCCATGCTCAAGGGCAGGCCCAAGACGATTGCTTCGACGTTCTCACGTCTGACAATATCTGCGATCTTTCCGGGCAGTTCCTTCTGGCCGTCGATGACCGCCAGCGGGGTAGCAAGCGTCTCGGCCTGATCACAGATGGCCAGCCCGGTGCGTTTGTAACCGTAGTCTATTGCCAAGTATCTCATGCTGGTTCCAGGTAGGCGGTCTTGGCGGGCCGCTGCCGTTGGCTCACAGGAATTTCTCGCCGCGACGCTGCCTGATTAGCTCGACCAGGTCTTTCAGCTTGTGGGTCTGGTCAATATGACAGACCAGTGTGGCGTCGGGACTGTGGGCTACGACCATATTCTCCAGCCCAATGGCGGCAATCAGATGGTCCTCGTCTTCAGTGACGATGATGCTATTCTTGCACTCGAGCAGCTCGCTGGCCCCGGCCACCACGATGTTGTTGTTCTCGTCCGAGCTGATAATATCCGCCAGAGCGGCAAAAGAACCCATATCGAGCCAGCGGCAATCCAGTCTGATGGCATAGACGTTGGCAGCCTTTTCCATGACGGCAAAATCGATGCTTATTTTTGGCAGCTTCACGTAGTAGTCCTGGAGGGTCTTTTGCTGATTGGGCGTGTCCCAATCGAGCCGAATCTTGTTGATGGGCTCCGTGGCCTCGGGCAAGAATTCCGCCAGGTTAGCCAGAATTGTCCTGGCCTTCCACACAAACATGCCTGAGTTCCACAGGTATTGGCCGCCGGCCAGATACTCTGCCGCTGTCTTCTCGTCCGGTTTTTCCTTGAATGCCTGGACTGGGTGTATCTTATTGACGCAATCGGGGTGCCCACGGGCCGGGCCACATTTTATGTAGCCAAGCTGCGTACTGGTAAAGGTGGGCTGGATGCCGAACGTAAGCAAATAATCCGGGTTCTTGCTGACAAAAACCAAAGCATCTTTGATAGCTTGCTGAAGCACGTCGGGCGGCTCGATGATCTGGTCGGCGGTAACTACCGCCATCGCCGCTTCAGGGTCGTACTTGGTCAGGATGCTGGCAGCCAGAGCGATGGTTCCGGCTGTATCCCGGACAGCAGGCTCGGCAATGACATTGTTAAAGGGTAGTTCCGGCAGTTCCTCGCGGACCGAGTCTGCATAGCCCGCATTGGTAAGAATAATTATGTTTCTCGTATCGAAAATAGGCAAAAGACGGTCGAAGCAACAGCGCAGAAGCGTCTGCCCGTCGAGAAGCTTCAGGACCTGTTTGGGACGCTTCTCGCGGCTAAGAGGCCACAACCTCTTGCCCGTGCCCCCTGCCATCACGACTGCATAGTCCATGGCTTGCTCCCTTTGATGCCACCCATCGGCTGACAGGAATATCAGACCAGGTACGTTTCGTCAAGGGTGGTTTTTTTGCGGATATTTTCGGCAAACTGCTCGTAACTGAGCTCGTCCGTATACTTGCCGTTTTTGCCCATAAGCGCCGAAGTAGCCTCCTTGCCTAACTCAACCGCAGGCTGGTCATAAGGGTTGACGCCGAACAGGGCCCCGGCAAAAGAAGTCGCCACCTCGTATAAGTAAATGAACTGACCGACGGTATATGCGCTTATCTCAGGAAAGATAACAGTAAGGCAAGGACGTTCGCTCTGCAAGAGGGCGTACTCGGTGGCTTTCTTTTCGCTATTGAGCAGCGTCCCTATTTTCTTGCCGGCCAGATAGCTCAGTTTCGCAGCACAGTCAGGCACGGGGCCGATTGTCACGTCTCTGTCAAAATTATCGACCTGTAGAAACGTGAATAGCTTATCGTTAGGCCCTTCTCGATACAACTGAACCTGGCTGTGCTGGTCAGTAGGACCAAGAGCTCTAATCGGGGTGGGCCCCACAAAGACCTCCCTGTCGGCCAGGTCCCTTGCTTTGCCCAGACTTTCAGCCCACAACTGTCTGTACCAATAAGCCAGGTCCTTCAGAAGGTAGCTATATGGCATCATTACCGAAATTCTTTTACCATTATTATAGAAGTGGTAATTTATGGCGGCAAGGATTGCAGCAGGGTTCTCTTGGAAATCCTTGTTGCTCACCCTGGCGTCCATATCCCGTGCACCCGCCAGAAGAGCATCTATGTCAATTCCGCACATGGCAGCGCTGAAAAGCCCCACTGCGCTTAGTACACTGAATCTTCCTCCGACGCCGCTCGGTACATCGAGGCAGTACAAGTTATCTGCCGTGGCAATACCGCGAAGTAACCCTTGCTGAGGGTCAGTTGTTGCTACGACTCGCTCTTTATAGCCGTCAAAACCAAACTTCTCCAAAAGCATCTGGCGAACAATCATAAACTGGCCAATAGTCTCTGCCGTCTCGCCCTTCTTGGTGATGACGTTGAAGATAGTTTTGTCAAGCCTGTCATCTGCCCAGTCCAGAAACGAAACCAGTTGTTGAGGGTCCATGCTGTCAAAAACAAAAAGACGTGGCCCAGCCCGCTGCGCGCGGTCGAGGTTGTACATATAAGGATTCAATGCGGTTTGAAGCGCAATATTGCCCAACGCAGAGCCGCCGATGCCGAAGACAACAAGATTTTCGCAGCCGGGCCTGAGCTTGGCAGCCAGCTCTTTGACCTGCTGAGGCATTTGCGCGTCGTGAGGTAATTTCCTGTACGCATCGTCCCTGTCCCTTATCTGCGGAAAGGACCTCAGCTTCTCGATCTTCCCGGGCAGCTCAGCCAACTGTTCTCGTAGCTGCCTCTCGGCAATACCATGTTCTTCGCCGACGGCATCCGTCGTGGCATTCTTATAGTAGAGCCTGACTTCTGATGTGACCACCGCTCAATTCCTTTCACGTCGGTCCTTTTGATTGTGGTTTAAGATTTATGAGCCTTTCTTTGGTGATTGTGGCGGGAGCTACTGAAATTCGTGCCCTTTGAATCCTTTTTCCCGGTCCAGCCAGCCGCCGGGAGTGTTCTCGGTGTGGGCCTGCTCGGCATAGACCTTCATTTTCCCCAGGATATCGGGATGTGCGGATGCGACATCTTTCTTTTCTTCAATGTCCTCGCTCAGGTCGTAAAGTTCGAAAGGCTTATTCTTTGCTGGTTTCACAGCCTTCCATTGACCCATCCGCACGGCTGTCTGGCCTTGATACTCCCAGTACAAATACTCGTGTTGTTTCTGCTGGCGTCCGGCAGCATCCTCTCCCAAAAGGGTCGGAACGATAGATATCCCGTCAATGTTCTCTGGTGGGTCGGCACCAGCCAGTTCGGCCAAGGTGGGCATCACATCAGGGAAATACCAGAGATGGTCGCTGACGCCGCCGGCTTTGATCTTGCCGGGCCACCGCACTACCATCGGGATGCGAAGCCCTCCCTCGTACAGATTGCCCTTTCCGCCGCGGAACCTTTCACCCGTGCGGGGATTCAGATTTGCGCCGAAAAATCCGTGAGGGTACGGCAGCTCTTTAGACTTGGGCTTTGTGGGATCCCCGCCTGCAAAGTACTGTGGGCCGCCGTTATCGCCGCAGACAAACACAATCGTGTTATCGTCTATTCTAAGCTCTTTCAGTAGAGCAAGAACTTCTCCGACCTGACGGTCAATCATTCCCACCATAGCAGCATAGACCTTTGCGTCGTTTGGTGTTCTGGCGCCGGCGGTCCAGGGCCTGTCCTTGAATTCCTGCCAAGCGGGGTCATCCTCCGGAATGGCCCAGACGCCGTGGGGTGGCGTCCAGCAGGCGTAGCAAAAGAATGGCCTATCCCGATTCTGGCGAATGAACTTTATGGTCTGGTCAAAGATCAGATAGTGCGA
>CAZPJZ010000095.1:0-7529 GCA_964586995.1 uncultured Pirellulales bacterium
GTGCAGTGGCGTCTGGCCCCATTTGTCGCTCGCGTTAACATCGGCGCCGCTCATAATGAGTAGTTGAGCAACATCTTTATGACCTTTTTGAGACGCGATGTGCAGAGGCGTTGTGTCATCGATGTACTTTGCATGTATGTCTGCGCCTGCGGCAATCAGCACTTCAGCAACTTTCCTGTGGCCAAATTCAGCAGCATCGTGCAAGGGTGTGTTCTGCCAGAACCCATCCGCTGTGCCGAGGTCGGCCCCTTTGAGGATGAGCATCTCGGCCACATCTGCCGCGTCCTCCCGCGCCGCAATATGCAAGGGGGTGCAACCATCTTTATCCCGCGCGTTAACATCCACCCCGCTCTCGATAAGGTCCTTGACTTTTTTCAAGTCCCCGAGATACGTGGCCAAGTGAATTGTGACCTCAGCCCCTGCACGGACAAGTAGTTCGGCGATCTCTCTATGGTTTCTGACCATGGCAAGGGCTGCCGGTGCCCAACCGTATCCGTCCGTACAGTTCACGTTGGCGCCATTCTCGATAAGGAGCTGAACCATGTCCTTGTGTCCTGCCTGGACCGCGCAGTGTAGCGGCCTATCGCCGTCTTGTTTCCTTGCATTGACATCAGCACCGCTTGAAATCAGGTTTTGGACTTCCTTGATGTCGCCTGCTTCGGCCGCTTGACATATGAGTATTGCACTCTCTGTTGGCTTCTCGGGTGTTGTGGTTTCGGTCGGTTTCTTCTTGCATCCAGCGGCAAGAAGGACGGCCGCCAGAACTAAGCAGAGTCCGCTGGTTCTCATCATTTGTTCCCTCCCAAATATACACGATTGACCTTCCTTTATTATAAGGCACAGCAGACCACAAAGGTAACATATAAAGGGTTCACAATCCGCTTCTGCCAGCAATATTATGGTCGCAATCGGCAAACGGGCAACAAAAAAAATGCAAAGGAGCGCTTAGCCCCCGGACCGGTGCCGGGGGCTCGTATTGATCGGGCCCATGCCAGCGGTGGGATACGCCACTTTGGGCTTGATTGCTGCGGCTGATTTCGTTACATTACACAGGTGTCAGAGGAGACCGTGATGGCAGATAACAATAGCAGCAACGAGCGACGTGACCCCCGCGTGCGCAAGGGCAAATTTACCCCCGCGCAGGAGGGGGATGTCCTCCGCGCCAAAGACATAATCCCGCCCTACGGTGATGATGTCACCAAACCGCAGCGGGTGCAGAAGGCCGAACAGGTGCCGCCCGCCAAAGATGTGCCCGCCGTTGGCAAGCCGGGCCAGGACCAGAGCGAGATACCTAAATTTGACCTGGCCGAAAAGATCATGGCCGAGCAGCGAAAAGTCAGCGCACGAAGAAGAAAACGTCCCACGGCCTCGGCCCGCAAAGCACCCAGCAGAATCGAATTTGTCAGCCGACAGCCCGCGTTTGCGTCTTCGACAGAAGACACGGGGGCAGAGCCGAGCGGCCATGCCATCGAGCAGCCAGGCGCAATGTTGTTGGAACAGGAACAAATCATCGCCGAAATCGTAGCGCGGGATATTGAGAGGCTCCGCCGCAGCGGCAACGGCGAGTAAGACTCCGCAGATTAAGGCTTCAGTACTAATCAGAGGTATGAGATGTGGTTATTGAGCAGCAAAAGCGCAAAGCAATTTTCCGATGCAAGCGCTGAGAGAAATCAGCCAGGCAAAACCGACGATGTGCACTGCAAAAGATGCAGGTTCCTGCGGCAGAATATGAAGCATCGCTGGCTGATTTGCGTGTCGCCCATCGTCGGCTTGATATCGCTGGTGTGGTTTCTGGCGCGCGTGATTCCGAAGCCTTCGCGTGCCGCGTATCCGTGTCAGCGTGTGGCGTTGCCTTTGGCCTCGGGGTTTGTGGTCTGGCTGCTGGGCCTGGCCGGCTCGGTCGTCATCTTCCGCAAAGCTAAGCGCTGCCTGGTGCGAGCGCGATACGTGATGGCCCTTATGTGCGCAGCGCTGAGCGTGGGGGTTTTATGGCTGGCTCTAAGCTGCACCGAGGGTGACATCATCCTGGCTGCCGCGCCGACCGCGAACATGCCGATGGGCGTTGCCCAGGGCGTGCATCCCGGGCGCGTGGTCTGGATCCACGAGCCGGATGCAACCGATTGGGCAGGCTACTATTCGCCCGAACACTGGTACGACGATGCTCACACCGACCAGGCGGTGGTGGATAAGATGGTGTCGCGGGCCATCCGCGCTCTGGCGGGCCAGAGCAGCGACGACGCGGCGTGGGACGTGATTTTCCGATATTTCAATCGGACGCACGGCAGAAGTGACGTCGGCTACAGCCCGGGTGAAAAGGTCGCTATAAAGATCAACAATACGCTTTGCTACAACGCCAGCTCGACCACGTTCGAGCAGACGTCAAGCAATAAGAACAGGATCGACAACTCGCCGCAATTGACGATTGCGCTACTGCGGCAGTTGGTGCACGTCGCCGGGGTGGCGGAGCGTGACATCACCATCGGCGATCCCGGAAGGATAACGCCCAACTTCTATTACAACAAGGTGCACTCGGCGTTCCCGGATGTCTGCTGCGTGGCCAGCCTCGGCGGCAGGGGGCGCACGCAGGCGACGTTTTCCAACGTCCAGTTTTACTGGAGCACGCCGGCCGCAGCCGGAAAGAGGCAGGACTACATTCCCAGCGCGTTTGCAGAGGCGGACTACTTTATCAACTTCGCTATCTTGAAGAGTCACGACAGCGGCGGAATAACGGTCTGCGGCAAGAACCACTACGGGTCGCTTCTGCGGAATCCCGACCGCACGCTGTGGGGCGAGACGTATAATTACTATAACATGCACGACAGCCTGCCCCGGTACACGCCCGGCATGGGGCGCTACCGCTGTCTGGTGGACCTGATGGGACACGCCCAGTTGGGCGGCAAAACGCTTCTGTATATTGTGGATGGACTTTTCGCGGGCGAGAACTGGAGCTCGGACCCGAAGAAGTGGCAGATGCCGCCTTTCAACGGCGACTGGCCGTCGAGCGTCTTGGTGTCGCAGGACCCGGTGGCTGTCGATTCGGTCTGCTTTGATTTGCTGCGGGCGGAATGGAGCAACTATCCTGCCATGTCCGGCGCCGAGGACTACCTGCACGAGGCGGCGATGGCCGATGCTCCGCCTTCGGGGACGTTCTATGACCCGGAGGGGGATGGGACTCGATTGACCAGTCTGGGCGTTCACGAGCACTGGAACAATCCGATCGACAAGCAGTACTCACGCAACCTGGGAACGGGCGACGGAATCGAGCTTACCAGGCCGGTAGCGGCTGACTTCGACGGTGACGGCCAGGTGAACGGCAAAGACCTGACGGCCTTGGCCGGTCAATGGCTGCACGAGTCGCCCGGCCTGGCTGCGGATATCGCCGAAGAACCGGCCGGCGACGGGGCCGTGAACCTCAAAGACTTTGCCCTGCTTGCCCGGCACTGGTCGGGCGCCGGCAAATAGCCCTTAGTCCCTTAGCAATGAAATTGTGCGCAAGATTGTCAAAAAATTGAAGTTGGACATACATTAACTTTCTAAAGTTCCAGCCGAGGATTTGCTCAAATAACAGGGACCGACGTCCTGGGGCCAGTTTCTAACGGTTTGAAAAGCAAAAACGCTGCCGCATTTTTGCCCCTTACGGGTATGCCCAACTTCGGTTTTTTCCAGAACTAATCATGCACCTGTTTGGTTTCGGCGCGTCCGGGTTAGGAATCAACCGTAAAAAACTGCCGCGTGCCTCTTATCTTTCTTGCAATCCGACTCTGGCGGCTGTAGAGTACTGGGAACTGCTCGGAGAGGTGGCCGAGTGGCTGAAGGCAACGGTTTGCTAAACCGTCCAGTGGGTATACACCCGCTGCGCGGGTTCGAATCCCGCCCTCTCCGTTAGGCGCAGCAGAGAAAAGCTGTAGCGATAAACGCAGCAGCCGTTAGCCAGCCCATGGTGGTCGGATCACCATGGGCCCAGCTTCCATCTGCCGCTGGATGCTGCTATAAGATACATCGTTTTTCTTGACGTAGCCAGCAGGACTGGCTACAGGGAATGTATTCTTGACTTATACGCAGGCCCCTGCTGCACTTCTGTAATCCCACCGCTTTTTGAGGCGGGGGTCTTTTTCCATGTTTGCCTCTTGCTCTCTTGCCGCTTTCTGCGGCGGATTGAAGACAACGGCACTGCGAACGAGTCTCTTATGTGGGTCGCTCGATTATTTGTTGCTGATTGCGGGCGTACCGATCTTTGACTTGACAGTAACCGCCAGCGGCCTTTATAATCTTGCTATGGTCAAGTACAAGCACGTTCTGGCCCTGAATCCATATTTTGGGGATTCCACCGCGGCGATGGGGACTTTCCCGCCGACCGGCCTTGAGTACATCGCCGCGAGCATGAAAGACCTGGTCGGCAAGGTGACGCTTCTCGACCTTCGGTATGAGAAGGCCTACCAGGACCCCAAGGTACTTAGCTCGTTCATCAGGAGCCAGGTCGACCTTTTGTGCATAAGCATCCGATGGGAATCTCAGTTCAAAAAAATCTGTGATTTCATCTCTCAGTTGCCTCGTGAAGTCTGCACGGTCGTCGGGGGCTACAAAGCAACGCTGGAAGTCGAGCACCTGTTCGAGCGTTGTCCGAATATCGACCTGGTCGTGCGCGGTGAGGGCGAAGAGATCATAAGACAAATCGTCACGGGCGTCCCGTACAAGGATATCCGCGGGCTTTCCTATCGTGACAACGGAAGAATCGTCCACAACGAAATCCATCCTCTGCCCGACATCGCGCGTATCCCATTTCCGGACCGGTCGCTGAGAAGAAACGATTATTGCTTTGTTCAGCACGGCGTTCGACTCACCAGCCACACGTTCGACACGGTGCTGACAACCAGAGGCTGTCCCTTCAAATGCAAGTTCTGCACATTCAGTCTAAACCCACTTGGCCAGAAGAGAAGCTACACCGAACGACCGGTCGAATCGGTCATTGAAGAATTCAAGACGATTACGGCCGATGTCGTGCTCTTCAGCGATGACAATTTCTTCACCAACCCCAAGAGGAGCGAACAGATCTGCGATCTGATTATCCAGAACAAGATCAAGAAGACCTTTGTTGTCCAGGCGCGGGTTGATGTGGCCAGGCATCGCAGGGTCCTCGACAAGGCGCAAGAGGCGGGGTTCAAGGTCTTTCTGTTCGGGGTCGAGTCGCCGCACGACCGCATCCTGCAGCAGCTCCAAAAGGGCATCACCCAACAGCAGATTCGAGAATCATTTGCAGTTCTGACGCAATACGACTTCTATCTGCATGGCTACTTTATCTACGGCAACATCGGCGAGACAGAAGAAGAGATGCTCTACATCGCGAAGTTCGCCAAAGAGATCAACCTGGATTCCATCAATTTCCACAAACTCCGCATCGAGAAGTTCTCGCCCCTAAAGGAAGTGGTTGAGAAAACGCCGGGCTACTACTGCGAACGTATCGGCGGGCCGGTATATTCCGACCGTTACGGACGCAAGGAGCTCAAGCAAATCCGCAACCGCATCCGGTCGGAGTTCTATGATCTGCCGCAGATCATCCGTATCGTCAGAAAGGCCCAGCGAATTGGGCTTGTCAGCGGACGCGACTTAACTAGCGCGCTTCTTCATCTGCCTGTGCTGCTGTACAGGTTAGCCAAGCCCCCTGCCTCCCCAGGGGCGAGGCGTCCCCGTGTAAGCGGGTCCACAAGGCCCCCGAGCCTGACCGTTTCTGGTCCGGCGTGATTGGTGCTGTCCACATCCACGGCCAAGCGGTGACACCATCAGGCGATGTTATCGTGACTGCTTCAATCAGGGCAGTGCTCACTTGGCCCCAAGGACCTCTCCGGTAGTCGCGGTTGACCGCCGCGAATTAGCCGCCGTATTTCTGCGCTGCAGATGAGAAAGTGCTTGTGGAGGCCAGTGTCATAGTTATAATCGGGCCAACGCAGCTTGTACGATGTTTGGGCCCTATATGCCAGACTGCCGGCATGCAAGAGCCGACGGCAACTCCGGAGACTCTTGTAGGATTTGAGGTGGATACTGAGTGTTAGTTCCTTAGCAATGAGGTTGTGCGCAAGATGGTCAAAAAATTGAAGTCGGACGTACATTATTTGAGCACATCTTGCCGTCCAATATAGAGGTCGATGTTCTGAAGCTGGTTTGTAACGGTTTGAAAAGCCAACGGGCAGCCGCATTTTTGCTTTTCAAAGTATGCCCAACTTCGATTTTTTGAGAACTAATTATGCACCTGTTTGGTTCCGGCTACGCCGGGTCAGGAGAACATGCACCATGAGTAAAAGCACCAGAGAAAGCACTGCTTCGTCTGCAGGGGGAGCCTGCGCCCGCGCAAGTGCGGGGTCACGTCGAGAGTTTTTGAAGAACGCCGGTCGGCTTGCTGCCGCATCGGCACTGGCACCGGCGCTGGCTGCGCGCATCTACGCCGGCCAGGATAGTACCATCAAAGTGGCTTTGATCGGCTGCGGCGGCCGGGGCACCGGGGCAGCGTCAAACGCCCTATCGGTCAAGAATGGCCCGATCCGGCTCGTCGCCCTGGCTGATGTCTTCGAGGACCGTGTTGCCCGCAGCTACAAGAGTCTTAACAAGGAGCACGCCAAACAGGTGGACGTGCCGGAGGATCGCCGGTTTGTCGGCTTCGACGGCTACAAAAGGGCAATGGATTGTCTTGATCCGGGCGATGTGGCGATCTTTGCGACGCCGCCGGCATTTCGCTGGGTCCATTTCGGGTACGCCATTGGTAAGGGTCTTAACGTATTTATGGAAAAGCCCATCACGGTGGACGGCCCGAGCACCCGCAAGTTCCTGAAGTTGGCCGAGGAATCCGTCAAGAAGAACCTCAAGGTGGGCGTCGGCCTGATGTCCCGCCACAGCCGGGCGCTCCAAGAACTGGCCAAGCGAGTACACGACGGTGAAATAGGAGACATCGTTTTGCAGCGTGGCTACCGGATGGGTGGCCGCGCGGCGACCTGCCGCCCTGCGCCGGCCGGCACGAGCGAGCTGCTCTACCAGGTGCGCCTGTTCCACAGCTTCCTGTGGGCCAGCGGAGGCATGTACAGCGACTACTACATCCACATCATCGACCATCTCGGCTGGATGAAGAACGCCTGGCCGGTTAAGGCCCAGGCGCTCGGCGGGCGACACTATCGCGGCGATGCCGTCGACCAGAATTTCGACGTGTACGCCGTGGAGCACACATACGCCGACGGAACGACGTTCATGTTCGATGGGCGCGCCATGACCGGCTGCCAGGGCATCTACTGCAGCTATCTTCACGGCACCAAAGGTATGGCGATCGCTTCCAAGAGCGGCGATTGCGGGATGCCCTCCAGCACTTACAAGGGCCAGACTCCGAATCGCGAGAGAATGCTCTGGGAGTCTACGGTCAGCCGTGACCAGCAGAATCCATATCAAAATGAGTGGAACGACCTGGTTGATGCCATTCGCAACGACAAACCATACAACGAGGCCAAGCGTGGCGCCGAAGCCAGCCTGATAAGCTCTATGGGGCGCATGGC
>CAZPJZ010000096.1:0-7510 GCA_964586995.1 uncultured Pirellulales bacterium
AAAGAATGACTCTTTAGGAAATCAGGGTGCAGGCTATCAGATAATCAGGACATCAGTAAAACATAACCAACCTGGTATTCTGATAGCCTGATATGCACTACCTGATAACCTGATACTCTGGTAACCTGAATCAGGAGCGACGAAATTATGGAAGGCAGAATTGCTGTATTGGGTGACACTGATTTTGTGATGCCGTTTTCGGCTCTGGGTGTTGATACGTACCCGGTTGGCGGCTCGGATGCGCAGGCAACGCAGGCCGCCGAGAAGGTCGTCGAGGGCCGATACGCCCTGGTGGTCGTGGCGGAAAACGTGGCCTATACGGCCGATGCGGTTTTTGCAGAGTACCAGGCCGAGCCGACGCCCTGTGTGATCGTCGTGCCGTTCACTACAGGGTCCGAGGGCTTTGCCGCCGAGGCGCTGGGCAAGGTGCTCAAGATGGCTACCGGAATCGATATTTTGCGTGACTAGTCGCGATACGCGATACGATTAAAGGAAGGTCTTACGATGGAAGAAACAAAAACCGGCAGAGTTGTCAAGGTGGCAGGTCCCGTGGTCGTCGCTGAGGGTATGGCCGGCGCGCGGATGTACGACGTGGTGCGCGTGGGCGAGCTGAACTTGATCGGCGAAATTGTGGAGCTGCACGGCGACCTGGCTTCTATCCAGGTTTATGAAGAGACCGGGGGCATCGGTCCCGGCGAGCACGTGGTTGATACGCAGGCGCCACTAAGTGTCGAATTAGGGCCGGGCCTGATCGAAAGCATCTACGATGGTATCCAAAGGCCCTTGGACTCGCTGGTGGAGGCCGAGGGCGATTTCATGAGCCGGGGAAGTGCCATGGCCGGCCTGGATAGAGAAAAGAAGTGGCACTTTAAGCCCACGGTAGAAGAAGGGACAAAGGTCGGTCCGGGTGACATCATCGGCGAAGTTCAGGAAAGCACGCTGGTCGTGCACAAGATTATGATTCCGCCCGGCGTCGAAGGCACCCTGCAGAAGATCGCGGAGGGCGATTATACGGTGGAGCAGACCGTTGGCGTATGCAGGGCCGAAGACGGCAACGAGCACGAAATAAAGCTGATGCAGAAATGGGCTGTCCGCAACGCTCGGCAGGTTAGGAAGCGCCTGACGCCGAACATCATTCTGGGCACGGGTCAGCGGATTGTTGACGCCTTCTTTCCCATCACCAAGGGCGGCACGGCATGTGTGCCCGGGCCGTTTGGCTCCGGCAAAACCGTCATCCAGCATCAGTTGGCCAAGTGGGTTGACGCGGACATCGTGGTTTACGTCGGCTGCGGTGAACGAGGCAACGAAATGACAGATGTGCTGACGGAGTTCCCGGAGCTGAAAGACCCACGCAGCGGCGAGCCGCTCATGCGGCGGTCCGTGCTCATCGCCAATACCTCGAACATGCCGGTCGCGGCGCGAGAGGCCTCCGTCTACACCGGCATCACCATCGCCGAGTATTTCCGTGACATGGGCTACACCGTGGGCTTGATGGCTGATAGCACCAGCCGATGGGCTGAGGCCATGCGAGAGATTTCCACTCGTCTGGAAGAGATGCCCGCCGAAGAAGGATATCCTGCTTATCTGGCCGCCCGCATCGCGGCGTTTTACGAACGGGCCGGCCGAGTCCAGTGCCTGGGAAATCCCCAGCGAGAGGGTGCCCTATCTGTCATCGGGGCGGTCAGCCCACCGGGTGGCGACTTGTCCGACCCGGTGGTCCAGGCAACGCTGCATGTGGTCAAGGTCTTCTGGTCGCTGAAGGCGGAACTGGCCTACGCCAGGCACTTCCCAGCGATTGACTGGCTAACCTCGTATTCTTTCTACAAGCAATACTTGAAGGGTTGCTTTGAGGATCCCGAAAAAGGTGAAGAGATGGAATCGATGGCCACGGAGGCAATGAGCCTGCTGCAGCAGGAGTCCGAGCTTCGGGAAATTGTCCGGCTGGTGGGAGCGGAAGCCTTGTCACCGAGGGAGAGGTTATCGCTGGAGACGGCCAGGTCGATCCGCGAAGACTTCCTGCATCAGAACGCTTTCCACGATGTAGACACCTTCACTTCCATGGCCAAGCAGTACGAGATGCTCAAAACAGTGCTTCACTTTCACAAGCGGGCGCTGGAGGCGGTGGAAGCGGCAGTTGAAACCGCCGACATCTTCAAACTGCCCGTCCGGGAAGAGATCGCCAGAGCAAAGTACATTCCCGAGAATGGTGAGCTGGCTGAAAAGCTGAAGCAGGATAAAAGAGCGAACCATGCAAACGCCGCGCAGAGACCGGCAGAGCCGCAAGGCGCGCGCCGGTCAGCCGGTGGCATTGCCAGGATCGCTCAGATAAGAAAGACGATAGACGAGCAGATCAGGAAATTGCAGAGCTCGCCCGCAGAAGTCCGCGCCGCCGTACGCGCTCAGAATCGGGTGAAAGCAGATTCCGCCGAAGCCGACAAGGAGCAAGAAGAAGTAGTCGCCGGAATACGAGATCAACAAGCTGACGCCGGTGACGGCAACAACTGATAGAAGCCGTCATTCCGCGCGTGTGGAAAGCTGGGAGACTGAAATGCTGAAGGAATATCAAACAGTGGCTGAAATTGCCGGGCCGTTGATGCTGGTCGAACTCGTCGATGAGGCCAAGTACGCCCATATCGTCGAGATCGAGCTCAGTGACGGCTCTACGCGTCACGGCCAGATTCTGCAGGTCGAAAGAGACAAAGCGCTCGTGCAGGTCTTCGAGGGGACAAGCGGCGTCGATGTCAGCGAGAGTACCGTGCGCTTTCTCGGCAGGCCGCTGGAGTTCGGCTGCTCGCCGGACATCCTGGGCAGAGTCTTTAGCGGCCTGGGCGAACCCAGAGACGATGGTCCGCCCGTCATTGCAGACAAGCTGATGAACATCAACGGCAGTCCCATCAATCCTTACGCCCGCGATTATCCGATCGAATTCATCCAGACCGGCATCTCGAGCATCGACGGCTTGAATCCGTTAGTGCGGGGCCAGAAGCTGCCCATATTTTCCGGATCGGGCCTGCCGCACGACAACGTCACCGCGCAGCTCGCGCGCCAGGCGACCATTCTGGGTAAGGGCGAAGAATTCGCCGTCGTCTTTGCCGCCATGGGCATCACGTTCGAGGCCGCTCAGTTCTTCATCAACGACCTGCAGGAGACCGGCGCCATCGAGCGTGCGGTTATGTTCCTCAACCTGGCCAACGACCCGGCCATCGAACGGATCGCCACGCCAAGGTTCGCGCTGACAGCGGCGGAGTATCTGGCCTTCGACCTGGATATGCACGTGCTGGTCATCCTGAACGATATGACCAACTACTGCGAGGCCCTGCGGGAAATCAGTGCCGCCCGAAAAGAGGTGCCCGGCCGACGAGGCTATCCGGGCTACCTCTACACGGACCTGGCGACGGTCTACGAAAGATCGGGCCGAATCAAGGAGAAAAAAGGCTCTATCACGACCGTGCCGGTCCTGACCATGCCGGAAGATGACAAAACCCATCCCGTGCCGGACCTGACCGGCTATATTACCGAGGGACAGATCATTCTGTCGCGTCCCCTGCATCGCAAAGGCATCTCCCCGCCCGTCGATGTCTTGCCCAGCCTATCGCGACTGAAAGACAAAGGCATCGGCGAAGGCCGGACCCGCGAGGACCACGCCGACCTTTACAATCAGCTTTACGCTGCTTATGCCCGCGGCAAAGAGATGGAGGAGCTGGCCACCATCATGGGCGAAGCCGCTCTCTCGGAAGAAGACAAAAAATACATGGATTTCGCCAAGCAGTTTGAGAAAAGATACGTCTCGCAGGACTATTACGAAAACCGCACGATTGAAACGACTCTCGATCTCGGCTGGGAGCTGCTGAGCATGTTCGAGAACGTCGAGCTGAAGCGCATCGACATCAAGCTGATAGAGAAGTATATGCCAAAGTTTCGGAAAAAAGACGTGAAGCGTGAATGACTGAAACACACCGGGAAATCCGAAATACGAAGCACGAACTACGAAACAAATGCAAATGACCCAAACACCAAATTCAAAACAATATGATTTGGAAGAACGGACACTCGCATTTGCAAAAAACGTTAGAATCTTTGTAAATAGACTCCCTAAGAATGCAGCTAATATTGAAGATGGAAAGCAGCTTATTAAGGCCTCGGGCTCTGTCGGAGCGAACTATATTGAAGCTAATGAGGCGCTAAGCAAAAAAGATTTTGTCATGAGAATTAAGATATGTCGTAAGGAAGCTAAAGAGAGTCGATATTGGCTGAGGCTTGTCGACGTACAGGACAGTGAAGAGCTCCTATCCGAAAGAGCGAACCTTGAGGGCGAAGCAACGGAGCTTATGAATATTTTTGGCGCGATTCTGCGCAAGAGTGAGTGATGGTTTTGATCATTTGATATTTGGATTTCGAGTTTGTTTCGGATTTCGATATTCGAATTTCGGATTTACGTAAGCTATGTTAGCCAACGTTAATGCCACTCGAATGGAGCTATTGAACCTGCGGAAGCGGGTCGCGCTGGCCAGCCGGGGACATCGTCTGCTCAGCGAAAAACGCGATGAGCTGTCCCGTCAGCTAATCCACATCGCGCGGCAGATTCAGCCTTTACGCCGGCGCGTGGAAGCCGAGCTGTTGGAAACCTGCCGGCGCTTCATGCTCGCCCGCGCCACGATGGAGCCGGAACACACTAAAGCCGCCCTCGAAGTCCCCACCAAGAAGCTCAGCCTGACTATCGAATTCGCCCGCGTGATGAACGTTCGGGTGCCGCATTTGAGCAAAGAAATCTCCGGCGAAATTATCTGTTATGGCTACGCCACGACCTCCGGCGAATTGGACGTCGCCTTGATGGCCTTAGAGCGTGCCTTTGACAGTCTGATCGAGTTAGCTGAGAAAGAAAAGCAGGCCCGGCTTTTAGCTGTTGAGCTTCACATGACCCGCCGGCGGGTCAATGTCTTGGAGCACATCGTGATTCCCGAACTGCACGAGACGATTCGGTTCATCTACGATAAACTCGCCGAAGCCGAACGCGACAATACCTCCCGCCTGATGAAGATCGCCGGTATCATTCGGGCGTAGTTCGTATCTCGTGAAGCGTGAAGCGCATATCGTATTTGCTCTTCGATGTGCAGAATTCTTTGTTGGGTGTTTGATATTGTTTGCGGTCATCCTCAGCCAGACTGGAAGAATTTCCTTGAATTTTAGGAAAATAAGCGCAAAATATGGTAGTGCTTTTGCGTGGTCATTTATCTGGGGATGCAAAGATGGCAAAAAGAAGAGAAACAGTAACACGAGTGATTGACGGTGACACTTTTTTGACCAATGCCCGGAAACATCCAGTGCGCCTTGCTAATGTTAACGCTCCTGAAAAGCTTAGAAAAGGTGGAAGCAAGGCCACTAAGCAGTTGAAAAGACTCATCCAGGGCAGAAAAGTCGAAGTTCACACTGTAGCCAGAGATGCATATGGAAGAGCTGTAGCCAATGTAAAAGTCCGTGGCAAATCAGTAAATAAAGTAATGGGGAGAAACTTCAAGAAATAAATTCGATCCAAGCAGCGGCGGCTGGTCTCTATAGCATTATTCTGCACTTGACAAGCTCTAATGAAATGCCAAAATGTTCGCTCAAAAAGCAGGTCGATGTCTTTTTCATTCGCATAAACCAATATACAGACCTGTTGCTTAAGATATTCGAAACTAAGAAAGTTGAGATCCCCCCGGAAAAAAAGAAAGAAATCCTGACCGAAATTCTCCCATATGAAAAGAAACAAATTCATGAAGCTTTTGTGCTAAAAATCTATGTTGCATGGGAGGTTTTAGTCGAAAATCTTTTTGTTCAATGCTTAAGTCGCGATCCTTCGAAATATGCGGAGTACAAAGCGATTAAGTTACCCCAGAAATTGACAAGGGATGTTTGTAGGGGGCTTATTTCTGGGCTCGGTTACTTTGATTTTAGAGACACCGCGGACCTTAAAGGTAAGGCAAATAACATTCTTGCTCCAAGATTGAACCCTTTTGCAGAGATTCCACGAGATGCTGGTAACAAAATCGACGAATTCTGTGTAATAAGAAATTATCTGGCTCATTACAGCGATAGCTCCAGACAATCCCTTGCGCGCATGTATAGAAACAAGTACAATTTATCGTTCCGCGAGCCGGGTGATTTCTTCTTTGAGTTTGATAAGGAGAATAAACAGATTCGCTTCGCAAATTATACCAATGCCTTCCTGAAAGCTGCTGATGAAATGGCCATATTTCTGGGTGTTTACTGAAAAATCCTTTCTCGCGCCAACCCATCGAGGTCTCAAGCACCTATTGTCACTGCGAAACTCGCCGAAGCCGAACGCGACAACACCTCCCGCCTGATGAAAATAGCCGATATCATCAGAGCATAAACCTACTCAATCTTAGCTACACAGCTGCGAGGTATCGATAAAGCACATCAGTCCAATCGAAACAATCTTTGACATAAATAGCTATTTGCATTATATTTAATAACAGACTTTAGTAATGGAAGAGGTTGCGTGTCATTTCGGCAAGCCTGAAAAATCTTGATTTTTGCAGGCGGGCTGGTGCTGGATGAGTAGTGCATTCTTAAGCTATAGCCATGACGATAAAGCTTTTGCTCGAAAGCTAGCTGCGGACCTTCGACGCCACGGGCACATTGTCTGGACAGATGAGGGCGAAATCAAAGTCGGTGATTCACTCATTGAAAAGATACGAGACGGGATAGACCGGGTCGATTATGTCATAGCTTTAATTTCAAATGCTTCAATCAACAGCCCTTGGGTTAAAAAGGAATTGGATATTGCCTCAAATCGAGAGATGGAACAAGATCGAGTTGTGGTATTGCCAGCCTTGCTAGATGACGTTGACCTCCCTGGATTTCTCAAAGGGAAAATGTATACAAATTTTTGAGATAAATCAAAATATCAATCGTCCCTTTGTTCTATTTTGCAGCGTTTGGGACCTTCCACACCGGCACCAAGAATTGATCCATCTGAACTTGGGCAATTAAAAACGCATATAGCAAACTTGGAGAAAAGACTGAATTTTCATCATCGTGAAGCACAGAGGAGGGATAAACTAAGACGCCTATCAAGGAGCCCGGAACTACAGAAAGCAATTGATGAAGATAATAAGATGCACCCAGAACTTGCCCACATTAATAACGAGTATGCTTTCGAATGCATGGGAATACCTATAACCATTGGCTATGTATTCCACGCGATTCGCAAAGCGTCTTACAAAGGCACGCATGTCATGGAGGTAGGATTAACCCTTGAAGATAAGTGGGGTAACCTTACCCTTATGCTTGAAGCCTATAAGGATTATTTGGAAATCTCCGAATAACTGCGGCCACACACCTATTTTTGCGCACCGAATCGACTTTTTAATAGCCACACTGTCCTTGCTTTCTCTGTTCATCGAGTTATGAGTCGCAAGATACACTTCTTCTATCTGTTCGTAACCTAACGATTTCTCTCAGAGCAACACTGGCCGTCCCAACTAAAAACATTCCAAAAACAATG
>CAZPJZ010000097.1:0-7508 GCA_964586995.1 uncultured Pirellulales bacterium
CTGGCCGAGGCGGAAAAGCTCATCGCCGGCGAAAAGCAATAGAAGCCCTGCCCAGCGCAATGGGGGGCAGGAACGAGCACAGAGTAAGGCGGATGCGGGGGTTGCTTATCTGACTCGAAAAGTGTATAATATTAGGAACTCTGCTACCAGCCGCTACTGGAGGAGAGATAGGATTAAAATGGGGCGATCGTTGATAGTTTCGGTTCTGTTGGCGGGCTGGGCGGTTTGGCCCGGCGCCGCCGGGCAGACTGCGGCAAATGTTGCGAGTGGTCCCGCCAACAGATACGCCGAGAGCGGGATTGCTTTCGACCCCCTTTCCTATCTTACGAAGCAAGACAGGGGGGCAACGGGGCCGTTTGACTACCTCGATCTGGACGGGTTCGTGAATGACTGGCTGTGGACCGGCCGACCGGGCGGCTGCGATGCGGACCTCAGCTTCGATGGTGTAGTGGACCTGCTGGACTTTGCGATCTTTGCCTCGCGATGGTCGGATAGAGAAAGGTCCATTGCGATTATTGTGGATTCGAGCACGTACGCCGGTGCAGCGAGTGAAATTGACAGGCTGGCAGCAGACATTACCAATGACCTGGACGTCGATGTGTTTATTTATCCAGATGACTGGCGCGACGCCGCCGACGTCAAGGGTCTGCTCACGAAAAGATACGCTCGAAGCGGCTTGATCGGGGCGATTCTCATAGGAGACATTCCGACCGCCTATTCTGAGTTTCGCGATGCAGACGTAATACCTACCGACTGGTACTATCAGGACTTGAGCGATAAGTTCGTCGATTCGGACGGGGACGGCAAGTTCGAGCGCGAGTATTACAGCCTGGAAACGGATGTCACGATGCGGGACATCTGGATTGGCAGGCTAAAACCACCGGTGGGCGGAGGCGAAGGCATCATGCTGGTGAAGCGCTATCTTGACGCAAATCACCAATACCGAACGGGCAAGCTCACATACCGCAGACGGATGCTGTACTTCGGCTCTATCGCCATCAACCAGAACGGCATGAATAAAACGGACTACGACCATCTCGTCGGCCAGGTCGACGACTATACGGGCCTCTATGAGTCCGACGACGATGTGAATTCCATTTATGACACTGAACTGGAAGCGCAGAAGCAAGCCTATCTCACGGAGCTGTCGCGTGACTACGAATTCGTCTTCGTGAATATTCACGGTAGCGCGACCAGTCAGTGGTTGGGCGGCTCCACCAGCGTTTACTCCAGTGAGGTGATACAGGCCCAGCCCAAGGCGCTGTTCACCGTGATGGCATCCTGCTCCAACGGCGATTTTACCCAGGACTATTACTTAGCCGGCTGGTATCTGTTCGGCGGCGGCAGCTTGGTGGTGATGGCTAACAGCGCGGCGGCGATGGGCGTAGGCGCGACGTCGGTGGAATTCCTAAAAGATTACATCCCACTGGGGCTGGGGGTGACATTCGGTGAGATGCATAAGAATGATCTATCATCGCTGTCGACTCATCTATTCGGCGACCCGACGCTGACGCTCAGGCCGAAACCAGCCGGCGACCTGCCCAGGTTGGGCCTGGATACGTCACACCTGGATTTTGGCAGTGTCACAAGCGGGACAAAGCCCCGCAGAACCATCGCTTTCCACAATACCGGCAGTAGCGCGCTAAAGGTAAGCTTCAAGAAGGGACGATTCTCGATCGATGGCGAGATGGTCAATCCTGGATACTGGGACGTGTTCTACTATGAGCATCCGGATACTGGATATCTGTTCAGGGATTTCGAGGTTCCCGCCGGCAGCTCTAAGATAGTGCCCTTTGTCTTCTACCCCAGGTCGGATGGACCCGTGGGCAGGTATTCGATGATTATACTGTTTCAGACGAACGACCCCGAGTCTCCGTACATAAGAATTAGTCTCTCGGGTGACGCGTACGCTCAGCAATAGAGAGCAAATCATGATTGGCTGGCTGCCGGTTGGGCCTTGCACTGCTTTTCACAGTACGTGCCGAGCTTGAAATCCTTGTCGCATCTGCGGCAATTTAGCGGGTATGTTTCTGTGGTTGCGAAATGAAAAAGGGCTGTAAGCAAACCTTTTACCGCTGAGGGCGCAGACGACGCTGAGATTTTTAATCCGCCGTCCGTCTGGCGGATTAATTCTGGTTTTTTCTCTGCGGTTAAACATGGTCAGGAGTCACGGGCGACGAGGCATGGTGCTGGATGAATTCCACTCTTTGGCGAAACGCTTAACAGCCGCGTGCAGGCGGCTTTTGACCGTGCCGATCGGTATGCTCAAAATCCGGGCCATCTGCTTGTAGGAGAATCTCTCGAAGTACGCCAGCAGCAGTATCTCTCGCAGCTTTTCGGGCATATTGGCAATGACTTGTCGGACGCACGAGGCGGTTTCGGTCCTCATCATATCGTCGCAGGGCATTCTTCTGTCGCAGGCTATAGTGCCGAGAAGATCGTCCGTGGAGACTTCATCGGAGTCAACCATGCTGCCCAGCGTCACTGCAGTGATTCGCTTGCTTCTGCGCAGGGCGTCCTTGGCCTTGTTGGCCGCTATGGTGAACAGCCAGGGTTGCAGGGGCCGGGTGGTGTCAAAGCTGTCCCGGCTGACAAATAATTGCAGAAAGGTCTCCTGAAAGACGTCTTCAACCAAATCTCGTTGTCCAAGGAACTTCCTCAAGAAAAAGTACAGGCTGTCCTTATAGCGCCCTACCAGCTCACGGAAAGCGTCTTCCTCGCCGGCTGTGTAGCGCCGAAGCAGATCGACATCGTTCCGTTGGTGTAAACTCAGCTTTCTCATCACAGCTATTATCTTAATTAGCCGTCACAGGTTGTAAATCAGGGCGGCATCTGTTTCTTTTATCCGAGTAAACACTCAAATCTATATCAGGTAATCCCTGATAGATTGCCCAGGAAGGGACCGAGACCAGGGCGTTTCGGGTGCGCGACGGCATGTACCAAACGGGTGCTATATAAAGCGATAAGGGCCTGAAAAATAAGCATTTTACGGTTACGGGCGCCCTTTGCTGTCTTGCGGAGATAGTTTTGGTTGATTTTGGTCGCAGGTTGATTACAATTGGTGCTATGCATCTCAGGACCGCGGATGATTTGGTTGAGATCCGGAGGAAACCAGGATGAAAGAGAAACTTAGAAAGACATCAATCGACATTGTGGGCGATGTTCCCTGGGGTACGCACTTCTGTCAGTTCTACCAGACAAAGCAGGATTTAATCGAAATCCTGGTACCTTATTTCAAGATGGGCCTGGAAAGCAACGAACTCTGCGTGTGGATTACATCGGAACCTTTGAGCAGGAAAGAGGCAACCGAAGCCTTGAAGAAACAAGCAAGTAACCTGGATGATTACATCAGAGAAGGACAGATAGAGATACTTGATCACAGCCAATGGTACACAAAGCCAGGATATTTTGACTCGGAGCAGGTGCTCCGGGGCTGGGTCGAAAAAGAGAAGCAAGCTCTGAGAAACGGATTTGATGGGCTTCGGCTTACCGGCAATACGCTGTGGCTTCAGAAGAGAGATTGGCAAGACTTCACTGAGTATGAGGCAGCCGTAAACAGCGTTATCGGCAACTTTAGGATGCTGGCCATTTGCACGTACTGCTTGGACAAGTGTGGAGCATCCGAAATCATGGATGTGGTCAGTAATCATCAGTTTGCTCTTATTAAGCGAGAAGGCAAGTGGGTAATTATTGAAAGTGCTGAGCACAAGAAGGTGGCTGACGCGCTTCGGCGTAGTGAAGAACGCTATGTACTGGCCCAGCGAGCGGCCAACATCGGCAGTTGGGACTGGAATATCCCTACGGGTGAGCTGGTGTGGTCTGAGCAAATAGAGCCTATATTCGGGTTTGGTCGCGGAGAATTTGGCGCCACCTACCAGGCGTTTCTGGAATGCGTCCACCCAGAGGACCGCCAGCGTGTCATTGATTCGGTCAACGCCTGTGTTGAGCAAGGCAAAGACTACGCAATCGAGCATCGTATCGTCTGGCCGGATAAGACGGTCCGATGGGTTTCTGAGATAGGTAATGTCGTCCGGGACGAAAGGGGCAAGGCCATCCGCATGCTTGGGGTCGTCCAGGATATCACCGAACGCAAGGATGCGGAGTCACGCCAACACTTGGCAGGTAAGGTCCTGGAGTGCCTGAATCGGGAAAAAATGGACATGGATGTGATTCGTGACGTCCTGGCACTGATAAGACAATCCGCCGGTTTTGATGCCATCGGGATTCGCTTGCAGCAAGGGGATGATTTCCCTTACTTTCAGACGCAAGGTTTCCCGGAAGATTTTGTGAAGGCTGAGAACTATCTTTGTGCTCGTACCGAGAATGGCGAGCTAATCTATGACTCGCACGGTGCGGCTCTGTTAGAGTGTATGTGCGGCAATGTTATCAGCGGCCGCACGGATCCCGCGCTGCCGTTTTTTACCGAAGGAGGGAGTTTTTGGACCAGCAGCACGACGCAGTTACTGAGCTCGACGCCAGCCGGTGATTTGCAGGCTCCCACCAGAAACCGCTGTAATCAGGCTGGATACGAATCGGTGGCCCTGATTCCGCTACGGTCGGACCGGCAGATCGTAGGATTATTGCAGCTCAACGACACTCGGCCGGGGCGGTTTACGCGTGAGATGATCCGGTTCTTCGAGGACATCGGCGCCAGCATTGGGATCGCTCTGGCCAGAATGCGGGCTGAGCAAGACCTGGAGAAGTACCGGCAGCACCTGGAAGAGCTTGTCCAGGCCCGGACGGAAGAGTTGACCGAGGCCAATAAACAGCTACTACACGAAATAGAGCGACGCCGACATCTGGAAAAGGAAATTCTGGCCATCAGTGAGACGGAACAAAGGCGGATCGGACAAGAGCTGCATGATAGTCTTGGCCAGCAGCTTACCGGCATTGCTATGATGAGCAAGCTGCTGGAAAAAAGGCTCAAGGGCCGAGCCTTGACCGAATCTGATGATGCCAAAGAAATAGCCACGCTCGTGAATCAGGCAATCGATCAGACGCGCAGCCTGGCCAAGGGACTTCATCCGGTGGATTTACACTCAAGCGGTCTGATGTCAGCCCTGCAGATGCTGGCAGCCACAACCGAAAATGTGTTTGGTGTCTGCTGCATTTTCAAGTGTAACAACGCCGTCCCGGTCGATGATGCATCGATGGCCTTGCACCTTTACCGTATCGCTCAGGAGGCCGTCAGCAATGCCATCAAGCACGGGAAAGCCAAGAATATTGTGCTGGAGCTGAGCGATGGCCCGCCGCCCCGACTCGCGTCGGGAGACGCGGGGGCTGGCCAGCAGACCTGTACGCTTACCATAAGAAGCGATGGCCGAAGCTTTCCCAAAGTACCCCCTCACAGCAAGGGTATGGGATTGCAGATTATGGCGTACCGCGCAGAAATGATCGAGGCCTCGCTTGACATTTGTCCGGGCGAAACCGGCGGGACCGTAGTAACCTGTGTCTTTCCGAATAGGAGAGCTGCTACTTGTAGCCCAGGCCAGTGGCCGGGGTAGCCCCGCCACCGCGCGGGGGCCCCAAAGCAGTAGGGGACCGAACCATGGTGGGCAAGAAACCACGTAGTGAAGATCGCCGAAAGCAGAAAAAGGTTTTTGTTGTTGACGATCATCCGATTGTTCGGCGAGGTCTGGTGGAGCTTATCAACCAGGAACAGGACCTGGTGGTTTGTGGACAGGCCGAGGATGCTCATCAGGCAATGCAGGGCATCAAGACTATGAAACCGGACATCGTGATTGTTGACATCTCCTTGAAAGACCGAAGCGGCATTGAGCTAATAAAGGACGTCAAGGCCCAGTATGCCGATCTGCCCGTCTTGACTCTTTCCATGCATGATGAGTCGTTATATGCCGAGCGTGCCCTTCGAGCGGGAGCCAAGGGCTATATTATGAAGCAAGAAGCGACGGAACGGGTGATTACTGCAATCCGCAAAGTCTTGAGCGGCCAGGTGTACGTCAGCAACGGTATGGCAGCAAAGATAGTCAGTAAGTTTGCCGGCGGCGCACCGACCGCGGGTGCTGCTGTGATAGACCGTCTTAGTGACCGCGAGCTTGAGGTGTTTTCTCTAATTGGCCAGGGCTATGGAACTCGCCAGATAGCAGAAAGATTGCATCTGAGTGTAAAGACAATCGAGACCTATCGGGCGCACATCAAGGAAAAGCTGAGCCTTGCAAGTACAGATGAGCTGTTACGGTATGCTATTCAATGGGCAACCAGCCAAGATAAGGGGTGATTTCAATCCGGTTTTCGATTCTGAATCTCTGCCACCAAGACACCAAGACACAAGTTTTGTCTTTATTGGTATCAACCTCTTTGTGACTTTGTGTCTTCGTGGCTAAATCTTAGAGCTCCTTTTTGACTTTGTGTCTTCGCGGCTGTTGCGTTTTGGGCCTTCCTCGTCGCCCGTGACTTGTGACCCGTGCCTCGAGATTAGCGTACAGCGTGGAGCGTGGAGCGTTTAGTCTGTGCGCTGTACGCTCTACGCTGGGACAGGCTTTGGTATAGCAGATTCCCCGATACAGGCCAGAGTAGTTGGACTGATAGCAAAAGCAGATTGTACCCTGATTTACGTTAGTCCTGCTTTTGTTAACATAGTGTTGCAGATATGAAGAAGAAAGTATATCGAGAGCCCGGTAGAAAAAAGACCAGAATTCTTGTTGTTGATGACCACGCCATTGTACGGCAGGGCTTAATGAAGCTTGTCAACGAGGAATCCGACCTGGCAGTTTGCGCCGAGGCCGATAGCGCCAGTCAGGCATTGGAAGCGCTCGACGCTCAACAGATTGACTTAGCTATAGTAGACATCTCATTGGAAGGCACCAGCGGTCTTAAGCTCACTGAGATAATGAAATTGCGCCGTCCAAATCTGATTGTCCTGATACTTTCCATGCATGACGGGTTGCTCTATGCCCAGGCTGCGCTTCGGGCCGGGGCGGCTGGCTACGTGGCCAAGCACGAGGCGGCTGAAAAAATCATAGCGGCAATTCGCCATGTGCTTAGCGGAAAAATCTACGTCAGCGACAGCAAGGTGGCGAAAATGCTGTCTGACACAACGGCCGATGACAGCGGTGCTGGCGACCCCGACTCGGACCCAGCGTAGAGCGTACAGCCGATAGCGTACAGACTAAACGCTCCACGCTCCACGCTGTACGCTACTCACTAAGACTCCAAAGCACCGTCGTCGACTCCAGTGGGCTGGAGCTCGTGCAGCGGCGGATCAAATGAGACAGAATAACATCGTTACGGCCCTGAGGCCGAACGCGGCAGGTTCCGGCGCATTGCAGAGATAACCGTTGACGCCGAGTCAATCTCCGACGCACTGCCGAAGTTGGCGCCGACTCCACCTCAGTGCAAACGCAAGGTTTTCGAGGTAGCCGCCGGGGCGAAAAGCGCTGGCTTGACTCCATCGAGAGATTTCGCGGGCAGGCCAGCGACACTCTCTATTCGACCCGATATCACGAGCTTGCCGGGCACAATGATCAGCTACGTGCCTGTGTACTACG
>CAZPJZ010000098.1:0-7459 GCA_964586995.1 uncultured Pirellulales bacterium
GCCAGAGAGATGATAGGGTGGCGAGCAAGCGTGGACCAGGTTATGCGCGAGGTTGAAAGGGATGTTATTTTCTATGAGCAGTCCGGCGGTGGAGTGACATTTTCCGGGGGTGAGCCGCTGATGCAGCCGGAATTTCTCTTGGCGCTGCTGGTCGAGTGCCGGGCAAAGGAGATACATACGGCGGTGGATACGAGCTGCTATGCTGAGCCGCAGATTATCGAGGCGGTCGCCGGGAAGGCGGATATGTTTCTCTGCGATCTGAAGCACATGGATGAGGATGCTCACCGCCGTCTAACGGGGGTTGACAACAGCCTGATATTGCGTAATATTCGGTGGCTTTGTGATATGGGTAGAACGGTGATAATCAGGATGCCGATAATTCCGGGGTTCAACGATGACCGGCAAAATATCGAGCGTACCGGTCGGTTCGCGGCGTCTTTGCCGGGTGTACGCCGAATCGATATTCTGCCGTTCAATCGGGGGGGCATGGAAAAGTCGGTTCGACTGATTGGTGGCCGCCGGATCATTCAGGCCCGGACTGCCGACCAGGAGCAGATGAACCGGGTTGCAGAGACTTTCAGGGGTTTTGGCCTCGAGGTCAAGGTAGGTGGATAAAGATGAACGAGCGAGTGGCGAAGCTGCGCAAGCAGAGTGTTGAAACCAGGCCCTACATTTCGACCGAGCGGGCAGAGCTGATGACCGAGTTCTATCAGAGCGACGTTCCGCTGCGCGTATCGGTGCCGGTTTGCCGGGCGCTGGCTTTGGCGCACTTAATGGAGCACAAGACCGTGTGCATCAACCAAGGCGAGCTGATAGTCGGGGAGCGTGGTCCGGCCCCGAAGGCCACGCCAACCTATCCCGAATTGTGCTGCCACAGCTTGCAGGATTTACAGATACTGAACGACCGTGAAAAAACCCGCTTTGTTGTCCATGACCAGGTTCGCAAGACATACGCCGAAAAGATCATCCCGTTCTGGTCGGCAAAGACGATGCGGGAAAGACTCTTTGCGGCTATGGATGCGGATTGGCATCGGGCCTTCAATGCCGGCGTATTCACCGAGTTTATGGAGCAGCGAGCACCGGGCCACGCCGTTCTGGGCGATAAGATTTACCGCAAAGGCATGTTAGACCTTAAGTGTGAGATCGCGGAAAACCGTGCGAAACTTGACTATCTGAACGACCCGCACGCCTACGAGAAAGACCAGCAGTATCAGGCTATGGAAATCTGTGCCGACGCCCTTATCACGTTTGCCAAACGCCACGCGGATAAGGCTCTGGAGCTGAGCAGCAATGAGAGCGATCCGGTTCGTCGGCAAGAGCTTCAGCGGATTGCGGCTGTTTGCTCGCACGTGCCGGCCAACGCGCCGCGCGATTTCTACGAAGCGCTGCAATACTATTGGTTCGTCCATCTGGGTGTGATCACCGAGTTAAATACCTGGGACTCTTTTAATCCCGGCCGCCTCGATCAGCACCTGCAGCCGTTCTATAAAAAGGGACTCGCAGATGGGACCTTGACGGTTGAGCAGGCAAAAGAACTTTTGCAGTGCTTCTGGATTAAATTCAATAATCAGCCTGCGCCGCCCAAGGTGGGAGTAACCGAGGAGCAGAGCGGGACCTATACCGACTTTGCCCTTATCAACGTCGGCGGGCTAATACCAGCCGATGGCTCAGATGCCGTTAACGAGCTTTCATATCTGATTTTGGATGTAGTGGAAGAGATGCGGCTGACTCAGCCCAGCTCCTGCATTCAAATCAGCAACAAGAATCCGGACCGGTTCCTTCGGCGGGCCTGCCGGGTCATTCGCACAGGTTTTGGCCAGCCGTCCGTGTTTAACACCGACGTCATAATCAAGGAGCTGCTCCAGGACGGTAAGAGCCTTGCAGACGCCCGCGCGGGCGGGCCAAGCGGCTGCGTGGAGGTCAGCGCGTTCGGCAAAGAAAGCTGTATCCTGACCGGATACATCAACTGGCCTAAGATTCTGGAGCTTGCCTGCAACAATGGGCGTGATCCGAAGTCAGGCGAACAACTCGGCCCGCAAAGCGGTGACGCCCGCGAGTTCACGTCATACCAGGAGTTTCTTAATGCCTATAAGCAGCAACTGAAGTTCTTCATCGACACCAAAATCAAGGCCAATAACATTATAGAACGACTTTTTGCCAGCTATCTGCCGGCTCCGTTCATGTCACTGCTGATAGATGACTGCATAGCCAATGGGGTAGATTACAACAATGGCGGGGCAAGATACAATACAACCTACATTCAGGGCGTTGGTATCGGCACAACGACCGACTCGCTGGCGGCGGTCAAGTACCATGTTTTCGACAAACGCAACATCGGCATGGATGAGCTTCTTACCGCTATGGCGGCAGACTTCCAGGGGCATGAACAGTTGCGGCATGAGCTTTGCAGCCATACGCCCAAGTACGGCAACGACGATGACTACGCCGATACCATAGCCCAGGAAGTGTTCGAAGCCTATTACGACCTGCTAAATGGCCGGCCCAATACCAAGGCCGGCAAGTATCGCGTCAACCTGCTTCCGACCACGGTGCATATTTACTTCGGCTCGGTAACGGGGGCGCTGCCCAACGGCAGAAGGGCGGGCGAGCCGGTCTCCGAGGGCATCTCGCCGAGTCAAGGCTGCGACACGCGAGGTCCCACCGCCGTAATCAAATCCGCCGCCAGGATCGACCACGCTCGTACCGGTGGAACGCTGCTCAACATGAAATTCAACCCACAGGTGCTGGCGGGCGACGACGGCATCGAGAAGCTTGCGCATCTGATAAGGTCCTACTTTAGGCTGGACGGCCACCACGTGCAGTTCAACGTTATTGACGCCAGGACGTTGCGGCAGGCTCAGCAGCAGCCGCAGCAGTATCGTGACCTGATCGTCAGGGTTGCAGGCTATAGCGATTACTTCGTCGACGTAGGCAGAGATCTGCAGAATGAAATTATCGCCCGAACCGAACAACAGTCCTTCTGACTTGAGGGAGGTTTTCCGTGAAGACCACTTTAGTTATTGCTAACGCGTTTCTTGCGGGCTTTCTGGTCGCCGGCTGTGGTTGCCCTACGCAAGAGGCAGAGCTTACGCATTTTATTGAAGCCCATGTCGCAAAAGTAGAGCCCTTGTCGACACAGGCTAATCGTGCTTACTGGGATGCTTCCACAACCGGCAAGGGCGAAGATTACGATAGGCTCCGGAAACTACAGTTGGACATCCGCCAGGTTTACGGCAATCGGGAGGAATTTGCCCTATTAAAAAAGCTGCGGGAGTCCGGCGAGATAAAAAAGCCACGACTTTCCCGCCAGTTGGACAAACTCTACTACGCTTATCTGCAAAACCAGATTGAGCCGAGCCTGGCGCAACAAATCGTTGACCTGGATACAAAAATCCAGGAAAGGTACGGCACTTTTCGCGGCACCATCGACGGCAAAGAGGTCACAATGAGTGACATCTACACCATTTTGACGACGGAGAAAGACTGCCGCAAAAGGGAGCTAGCCTGGCGGGCCAGCAAGCAGGTTGGAGACGCGATTGTCGCCGATCTCATCCACCTGGTCAAGCTGCGCAATAAAGCCGCCCGACAGCTTGGCTTCGATGACTACCACGGCCTTTCTATCGTGGTGGGGGAGCAGAACCCCCAGGAGCTCGATCGGATATTTGCGCAGCTCGACCAGTTGACCGCCGCTCCCTACGCCCGCATGAAGGATGAGCTTGACCGCACGCTGGCGAAGATTTACGGTGTCGCGCCCGATGAGTTGATGCCTTGGCACTACCATGACCCGTTCTTTCAAAGAACGCCGCTGGTGTATGACCTCGATTTTGACGTTTTCTACAAGGAACGTGATGTCAAGCAGTTAGCGACGCAGTTTTACGCCGGCGTAGGGCTGCCCGTCGATGATATATTGGCCAGAAGCGACCTGTACGACCGGCAGGGCAAGTATCCGCACGCTTTTAGCCATGATGTAGACCGCCGCGGAGACGTCCGCATCCTGTGCAACCTTCAAAATACGGAGCGCTGGATGGAGACGATATTGCACGAGCTGGGCCACGCCGTTTACAGCAAGTACCATGATCCGAGCGAGCCTTGGCTGCTTCGAGAGCCGGCCCACAGCTTCACGACCGAGGCCATTGCCATGCTTTTTGGCCGACTCAGCCGAAACGCCGCCTGGATGCAGCAGATGCTGGGACTTTCGCAGCAGCAGCGGGCCAGAATCGAGCAGGTTAGCTGGAAATACACGCAGTTCCAGCAGGTGCTTTTTGCCCGCTGGGCGATGGTCATGTATTACTTCGAGAAGCATCTTTACGCCGATCCCGACCGGGACATGAATGAGCTGTGGTGGGACCTGGTGGAGAAGTATCAGTTGCTCAGGCGGCCGCCCGGGCCGCTCGATGCTGGCTGGGCTTCGAAGCTACATTTTACGTCTGCACCTTGTTACTATCACAATTATATGCTCGGCGAACTTCTGGCCTCCCAACTGCATCACCATATTGTGCGCCAGGTCCTGATGCTTGAATCGGACGAGGCTGTCAGCTACGTGGGCCAGCAGAGAATTGGGGACTACTTGCGTGCCGGCGTCCTCGGACCGGGGGCCTGCTACCATTGGAATGAAATGATAGCACGGGCGACGGGCGAGCCGCTCACGCCGAAATACTTCGTTTCTCAGTTTATAGACGGGAGCCGGGCCTGGTGAAAAATGATGGACCATAAGGCCGCACGGATAGCCCCGCCCACGAGCGGACTGCTGACTATGCCGCTCGTACACGGAAGGAAATGGTCTACTTAATTGCAATCTTCATTTACTTGCTTGCCTTGACCGGCATCGGGATATACAAGGCACGTCAGGTCAAGACGCAGGCCGACTTTGCCGTGGCCGGCAGAACGTTGTCGCCATGGATCCTCGTGTGCACCATGCTGGCCGTCTGGATTGGCACCGGCTCTATCGTCGGCAACGCGGGAAAAACCTACGAGACCGGATTGGCGGCACTGATTCTGCCGTGGGGCAGTGTTATCGGGATGATGCTCCTGACCCGGGTCGCACCCAGAGCCCGCAATTACGAGGTTTATTCCGTGCCTGAAATTATCGGCTCGCGTTATGGGCAGACAGCGCGGCTGCTGGCGGTGATCGCTCTGGTGATCGCCTATATGGTGATTGTCAGCTACCAGTTCAACGCGGGCGGCATGGTGCTGGAGGTCATCCTGACCGATGACGCAGGCCGTTGCCTTCTGTCTGCCGGGACCACGACAATCATTGCCGCCGTTTTCATCATCACCTATACCATTCTGGCGGGGCTTATGAGCCTGGCTTACACGGACATAGTCACCGGCGTGATTATGACGGGGACGCTGACTATTGCCTTTCCTGTGCTGTGGCTCAAGGCGGGCGGCTGGGCCGGTATGGAAGCCGCCTTTGCCGCGATGGGCGACAGGCCCAATCACATGAAATTCTGGGGTGTCTACAGCAAAACCGAGATTATCAACTATTGCTTGCCCGTGTTTCTGCTGATTATGGGGGACGCCAACCAGTATCAGCGGTTTTTTGCCAGCAAGGATGCCAAAGGCGCAAAGAGGGCGGTCACCGTGATGATTGCCGCCGTGCTATTGGTGGAAAGCCTGATCATTTTGGAGGCATGGATATGTTCCAGCATGATACCGAATGCGGCTCACGGCAAATATGTGCTCATCTATGCCGCCAAGCAGTTCATGCCGCTGGTCTTGGGTATCTTCTTTATGGTTACGGTTGTTGGCATCATCATCTCCACGGCCGATTCTTTTCTGCTGGTGCCGGCAACTTGTGTGATTCGTGACATTTACTCGAACTATATCAATCCCAGGGCCAGCGAGAAGCGGGTCGTTTTTCTCAGCCGAGTTCTGGTACTGACGTTTGGAATAATCGCGTATCTGGTTTCGCTGGCTTTTGCCGAGTCGACAACGGTCTTTGAAAAAGCGCTGTACGCCTTCACGATTTACGGCTCGGCCATTACACCCTGTTTGGTAGCGGCGCTGTTCTGGAAAAGGGCCACACGGCAAGGCGCTATCGCTTCTATCCTCGCCGGTACGATTGTAGCGGTGAGCTGGTCGGAACGTTTCTTTGTGCGATACTTCGTTTCCGAGCAGTCATACGAAAAAATAGTCAAATCCGTGGCCGCCAACGTTCCACAATATCTCACAGGTCTGGATGCTGTCTTGCCGGCGATCACCATATCTGTTGCGGCCCTGATATTGGTCAGTCTGGCAACACGAAAAGCGCCGGCGATGGGTCGGGATTGAGAATGTTTTCTGCGGACGTGTACGTTGAAAGAAGAAATCGCCTGAGAGAGCAGTTGCAGGCCGGCTTGGTTCTGCTGCTCGGTAATCAGGAAAGCCCAATAAACTACGCCGACAATCCGTATCCCTTCCGACAGGACAGTTCGTTTCTGTATTTCTTCGGGCTGGATATGCCTGGTCTGGCTGCCGTTATCGACCTCGATACGCACCGGCAGTGTGTTTTCGGCAACGAGCTGACCGTAGAGCAGATCATCTGGCAGGGGCCTCAGCCGTCACTGGCGCAGCAGTGCGAACGGGTTGGGGTCTTCTCAACGGCACGATTCGCGCAACTGCAGGGCACTGTGCAAAAAGCCCGGTCGCAGGGCCGCAAGATACATTTCCTTCCTCAATACCGCTGCGACAATATTCTGCTGGTCCGGCAATTGCTCGGCGTGGAACCTGACGCTATTGCGGACCAGGTCTCAGAGCCGCTCATACGGGCCGTTGTGGCACAAAGGTCTTTGAAAACGGAACCGGAGATTGAGCAGATCGAAGCGGCGATAAATATTAGCTATGAAATGCAAACGACGGCCATGAAGATGTCGAGGCCGAAAATGCGGGAGCAAGAGGTGGCGGCTGCGATGGAAGGCATCGCTCTGGCGCGTGGCTGCCGCCTTGCTTTTCCGAGCATTTTTTCCATTCACGGCGAAACCCTGCACAACCACGGCTACGGGAACGTAATGAGGGCAGGCGATATAGTAGTAAATGACTGCGGTGCTGAATCCGACCTTCATTATGCCAGCGACGTTACCAGGAGCTTTCCGGTGAGCGGCAAGTTTTCGGCCAGGCAGAGGCACATATACCAGATCGTGCTTGCGGCCCAGGAAAAAGCCATCGCCGCGATAAGGCCGGGCGTCGAATTTAGAGACATCCATCGTCTGGCCTGCACCGTTCTTGCCTGCGGGCTCAAAGAGTTGGGATTGATCAGGGGCGACGTTGAGCAGGCCGTGGATGCCGGGGCACATACGCTGTTCTTCCAATGCGGCTTGGGCCACATGCTGGGCCTCGACGTGCACGACATGGAGGCGCTCGGCGAAGACTATGTCGGTTATACCGATACGATCCGGCGCAAGGCGAAATTTGGCTGGCGAAGCCTGCGGCTGGCTAAGGCCCTGGAGCCCGGCTTTGTCGTAACTGTCGAGCCGGGCTT
>CAZPJZ010000099.1:0-7459 GCA_964586995.1 uncultured Pirellulales bacterium
TCCGCCAACTGACATAATCGACCATCGCCTTGATGGTGGCCACGGCACTTTCCACTGAATCGTATTGGGGGATATCGCCGTCCTGCAGAATTCTCCTGCCTTTTTCTACCCTGGCAGCTCCGAGAAAGCATGCCAGAACAGGTTTGGCGGGCTTTTGACGTGCCACCTTTACGACCACCTCGGCGGTGGCTGCGGCATCAGTCATTGCCTGCGGAGTCAATAGTACCAGCGCTGTATCGACGTTCCCGTCATCCAGAACCACATCCAGTGCGAACTCGTACCGCTCGGCAAGGGCGTCCCCCAGAATGTCAATAGGATTATAGAGGTTCGCTGCGGCGGGCAGCTTCTTAGCCAGCTCCTTGACGGTTTGGTCTGCCAGCTTTGCAAAGGCAAGGCCCATCTGTTCGATGGCGTCCGCGGCCATGATGCCCGGCCCGCCGGCGTTGGTAATCACCGCAACGCTCGGACCTGCGGGCAGCGGCTGATTGGCGAAGGCACGGGCGTAATCAGACTGCTGCTTGAGGGAATTGCAGCGGATGATTCCGGCTCGGGCAAATGCGGACTCGTAAGCCACTTCGCCGCCGGCCAGACTTCCAGTATGAGAAGATGCCGCTCTTGCACCTGCTGAGGTGCCTCCGGATTTTATCAGCAGGATAGGTTTATGCTGGGAGATTCGCTCTGCCTGTCTTACGAAGTTATTGCCGTCGGTAACACTTTCCAGATAGCCCGCGATGACTTTAGTGTCCGGGTCTGCTCCAAAGGCTTTTATGACATCTAATTCATTGATGTCGGCCTTGTTGCCTATGCTGACCAGCTTGCTAAAGGCGATGCCGCTGGCTTTAGCCATATCGAGGATCGCAGCCAGCAAGGCCCCCGACTGTGAGACGTAACCTGTCACTCCGGATGCGGGCATATCGGTCCCAAAGCTGGCATTTAGCTTGTTTGCCGGTGATATTACGCCAAGACAGTTGGGGCCAATGACGCGGATGCCCGCGCGTTTTGCAGTCTGAACGACCTGCTCTTCGAGCTGCCTTCCTTCTTTGCCAACCTCTTTGAAGCCGGCGGTAATAATGATGACCGACCTGACCTTGATCTTGGCGCACTGTTGCATAACCGCGGGGACAATCTTAGCCGGCACAATTATGATAACCAGGTCGGGCACTTGCCCGATTGATTCGAGGTCGGGATAGCACTTAAGCCCCTCAATGGCGTCCGCTTGCGGATTGACCGGGAATATCCTGCCCTGGTATCCCGCTGCCATCATGTTGATTAGGATTTCGTGCCCAACCTTGGTTTTCTGGCGAGAGGCGCCGACGATGGCCACAGATTTTGGATTAAAGAAGCTCTCCAAACTCATGCCTATTAACAGCCCTTTCTAAGAAGCTCGCCCGGCTCAACAAGCGTATTTTATTTTATATACACGGCAACCGCAAAAGTTTTTATTACTAACCGACCGGTGAGGGATAAGGTGAGTAAAATAGGTCTTTCAAAAACGTTATTTTCTTAGTTGTGGTATATCCGGCTCAATGTGAACAGTAATATTGACCGGGCGGGCTATTTGCTCATCCAGCGCGTCTTCGAGGCTTTGGGCAATCTCGTGGCCGGCAGCCACATTCAGATCCGGATCAACCAGGATGTGCACGTCGAGGAACACTTCTCTGCCGACCATACGTGTCCGTAGCTGGTGCCAGTGCCGAATGGCTGAGTTGGCGTTGATGATACGCTTCACATGGTCAATCGTGGCCTGGTCGACGGCCCCTTCGGTGATTTCCTGCAAGGTTTCGCCGACCACCCGAACTGCCACCCAGACAATCATCAGGCCAACTGCGATGGCAGCCACCCGGTCCCCATGCCCGAAGCCGAACAGCAGCGATATGAAGCCTACGCCGACCGCGACCGAGCTCAAGGCATCGCTGCGATGGTGCCAGGCGTTGGCGTAAAGGGATGCGCTGTGCGATTTGACGGCGACTCTTCGCGTGACTCTGTACAGCCATTCCTTAGACACAATCGAAGCGACAGCCACTATCAAGACCGCGATTCGAGGGACCATGACCTCATCCTTGGCTATCGAGATGGTCGCGTAATAGATCGTTGCCCCGCCGACCAGGATTAGCACCACGGCGATGAGCCCCGCTGCGAGCGTTTCAGCTCGCCCATGGCCGTAAGGATGGCTGCGATCCGCTGCTTTTGCGCCCAGACGCACTCCCAGCAGGACGGCCGCATCAGTTGCCAAATCCGAGAGCGAATGCACGCCGTCAGCCACCAGCGCCAGCGAGCCTGCAAAGTAGCCGATGACGAACTTCAGAGCCGAGAGCGACAGATTTATCACAGCCCCCACGTAAGTAATGGACTTTATTTTTCTGCCGGATGTTTCTCGCTTGTTGTCATTCGGGCGTATCACCAGCACTAATCCAACCTGCAAACATAGATTTCGTTTACGAACTCAAGTTTGCTTAACTCCTCGACGACTTTGGCATCGGGTTCCTTGTCGAGACTGACGGCGAGCACTGCCTTTTGCTCAGCCAATTTTTGACCGACACCCATGGTGCAGATGTTGATATTGTGCCTGCCGCAGATTGTCCCGACGGCGCCAATCACGCCGGGCTTGTCGTCGTTAAAGATTACTACGACCGCTCCCTGGGGCGTCATTTCCACATTGAAGCCGTCGATCTCGATGATGCGCGGCAAAGTGGCGCCGAAGACCGAGCCGGTGACCGTGCGCGTCACCTTATCTGTGACTACCTTGGCACCGATACTTGCCGCCACATCTTTGGCCTCGGTGTTCCTTTTCTCATTTATGCTGATGCCCCGCTCTTTAGCCAGGACCGGCGTGTTGATCATGTTCAACGGCGTATCAAAGTGCTTTTGCAGCAGACCGATGACGAAGTTGAGGGTAACGGGCTCGATGGTCATTTCAGCAATTGAGCCGCGGTACTGGACCTCGATGTTCTTAATGCGGCCCGGCGTAATGGTGCTAAGCAGTGTGCCGATTCGCCGCGCGAGCCTGGCATACCGCTCCACGACCGGCGGCATTGCTCCAGCCATTGCCGGTGCGTTAACCGCATTTCTGACCGGGCCGCCCTTGATTGCATCAACGAGAATCTGGCTTGCTTCAACTGCAACCTCAATTTGTGCTTCCTCTGTGCTGGCACCCAAATGAGGCGTGACCAGGCAATTCTCAAGCTCGGCAAAGCGTGTGTTTTCCGGCGGTTCCTTCGAGTAAACATCCAGAGCTGCACCTGCAATCCGCCTTTCAGCGAGGGCGTTATACAGGGCATCTTCATTGATAATTCCGCCGCGCGCACAGTTGATTAGGCGCACCGTGGGCTTCATCATTTTGATTTGGTCAGCGCCAATCATGTTCAGCGTCTGCTCATTTTTCGGCACATGGACGCTGATGTAGTCTGCCTCCTTGAAGATTCGCTCGAGATTGTCGGTTACTTCTACGCCGAGCTTCTCTGCTTCCGTCGGGGCGGCAAGCGGGTCATAGCCGAGTATCTTCATATTGAAGCCTTTGGCCATCTTGGCCACGCTAATACCGATCCTGCCCAGCCCGATAAGGCCCAGGACCTTGTTGTTGAGCTGGTTTCCCGTATACTTTTTTCTGTCCCAGACACCGGACTTTAAGCTGTTGCATGCGGGAACAACATTTCGGCTCATGGCGAGGACCAAAGCCATGGTGTGCTCAGCGGCACTGAGGGTATTGCCGCCCGGCGTGTTCATGACCAGAATTCCCTTTCTGGTGGCTGCGGGCACATCGATATTATCCACGCCGACACCGGCTCGCGCAATCGCTTTGAGCTTGCCCGGGTTGGCCAACACTTTGGCCGTGACTTTTGTGCCGCTGCGGATAATCAGACCATCATATTCGCCGATAATCCGGGCCAGCTCATCTTCACTTACGTCGGTTTTGACGACGGCCTCAACCCCATCGGTCGAATTCAATAGGTCAATTCCTTCCTGTGCAAGTTTGTCTGTGACCAAGACTCTTATCATAGATGTTCTCCGAAAACTCTTACTTTTACGGGTACGTGCTTCCTATTAAGGCGCGGGACAATGTCACTGCCCAGCCGGCGGCAATAATCACTATCAGAGCGATAACTACGTGCCTGATTTTTATCTCGCTAAAGATACGGTCGAAAAGACTGAAATATAATCCAAAAACGGCTATGAGAAAGCATAAAGATCCTATCACCACCAGGACAGAACACAGAAAAGCGGCGGCTGGTTGAATATAAAACGCCTGCCAGATTTTTCCCCGTGCCAGGGCCATCACCGAAGTCGTCCATCCGCAGGTCGGACACGGCAGGCCGTATCGTTGCTTGAAGCCACAGTAGCCCAACCACCGGCCCATATTGATCTGGTAGTGTCCCGCCACAGCGAGTAGTCCGAGCGAGCCGAATACCGCTAATGAAATGAGCGCAGCGATGACCCGCTGCCGAGCTGATGCACCGCGGAACGTTTTCAACTTATTTGCCTGTTGGCTTATCTGCATAACTACGCTACAATACGAGCACTTGCATGTTGTGTCAAGGTCATAAACGGGCGATAAAAGATGGTATTAGAGCAGCAAGATTTAAGTCAGATGCTGGAGACGGCGATTGTGGCTGCCCGGCTGGCCGGGCAGCGAGCCATGGAAGAGATCGACTTTGCGAAGGTCTCCCAGAAGAAGAATCAAGGTGAGCTGGTGACCCAGAGCGATACGCGCTGTCAGCAGATAATCATTGGTCGGATCAAGGAGACCTATCCCGACCATGGTTTTGTCGCTGAAGAAGGCGACCAGGGCAAGCAGTTTAAGCAGCCGCCGAGGGGGGCTGAGCCGATCTGGTGGGCCGTCGATCCGATTGACGGAACGAACAATTTTGCCCACCGGATCCCCATTTTTACGATCAGCATTGCGGCGATGTACGAAGGCGAGCCGATTGCAGGTGTCATTTTTGAGCCGGCTACAGACTCGATGTACACCGCCGTCAAAGGCGGCGAGCCGCAGTTGAACGGTCGGCGAATAGCCGTCAGCCAAGAGGCGATGGATGAATTCTCCAGCGTCGGCCTGGATAGCCATCTCGGTAGCGAAGTGCCCGCTTGGGCCGGCAGCATTATGGTGCGGACGAGATTTCGCTGCTTGGGCTCGACGGCCCTGCAGCTAGCCTACGTGGCCAAGGGCAGCATCGTTGCCACTATCCACACTTGTCCGAAACTGTGGGATATAGCGGCCGGGACGCTAATCGCCGAGACGGCGGGGGCAGTCGTGAGCGATTGGCAGGGTGGAAAGATATTTCCCGTGGATATAGAGAGCTACCAAGGTCAAAGGTGGCAGATAATAGCGGCCAACAAGAAGGTCCACCAAGAAATCCTGGAAATCGTAAGTCATTGACGATTTTCGATCTGCCAATGTCCGTTCGATCGGAAATCGAAAATCAGCAGTCGGAAATCATCTTGGGTCGGGCACAGGCTGCAGCGCGACAACTCGCACTTTGTCGGCGGGGGTGTTGACAAGGCTTCTATCGAGTATGGCGATAGCCCTTTTCTGGGGGCCGTCGACGCCAATACGGACAAGTATATAGGCGGTAAAGACGTCGCTCCGGACGGTAACAAGGTTGCTTATTCTCGCGAAGATTATGTCCCGCTCTTCGAAGTCTGCTCCTGCTCCATCGCGTGGTGTCAGGTCGGGAAAGCCGGCCAAATCGGCTGGGTCCTCTGCGTAGAAACCCATCTCGGCAACCTGCATCAGGTCGGCGATACTCCTGAATCCGGGGTCGCCTGGTCGGTTGCGGTAATCGGGCCCTCCAGCCACTGATGTTTTGTCCCTATATGCAACTACTGCCTGGGCAATCGAAGGTCTCATCCACGGCAACTGCGTTATGACAAACCATGGGGCCGTGTTGATGTTTATCCGCCCCTTGATTCTGGTCTCGTTTGCTATTGCCGGCCAGCCATGGTCTGCCGGGTCGATCACAGTCAGATACTGAAAGATGTTTGCAAAGGCCGGATTTACCAAATCAAGACGGATAAGGTCCTCGGGAGGCTCCGAGGCAGCGCGGACGCCGATCATATCCCCCGGATCAGGACTTGGGCCTACGATCAGAACCCTGGCGATATCACCGGCTGTAACGAGACGCCCTACGGAATTCTCAAAATTGTAGTTCTTTCGGGCGGCAGCTAATCCGTTGGGCCTGCCCAGCATATTGGCCGTCGGCTGCAAATCCTGGTATATCACGTTCCAGTTAATGTCAGGGCGGCAATAGAACTGAGACCTTCCTCTTGCAGCATCCCAGGCGAACCAGGCATCCTCGGTTTTTTGCTGGTCGAGGTACAAGTCCGTAGCTGCTGCGGTTCTTAGCAGATAAATGTCATACCTTTCGCTTAACGCGTATGTCGGCGGATCCGGACTTACCATAACATACGTTGCCAGCACCAGGTTACTGTCTTGTTTACCCAGGCCGCTCGACATCAGGCCGGAAACGCCAAATTGACTCGAAGCGGCAGCACTATTGGTTATTACAAATCGGCCATTGGCCGCTATGGCATGGCCCGTGAGGTCCATGGTGCCGACGACAGCATTGTTCCGGCGAAGCTCCAGCCTGAAACCCCCCAGTGGAATATCCACATTGAAAGGATTATGAAGCTCAAGTGCGAAATAATTGTTGGTCCTGACAGAGGGGTCCGATGCGCTGATCCGGAACGCTATATCGCTTACAAAGGGCTGGGCCTCAAATCCATAGTAGGTCCTTGGGCCCACGGCTAACGTAGTAACATCTATATCAGCATCCCGATAGTCCATAATATTGACCGCTAATTGAGCGGCAATTCGCTCGCGGTCCACATGATTGATGCCGGTCAGCAGCGCCCGGTGTATCTGGTTCAGCGTAGCAGTGTTGACGTTGACCATCCTCTGGCCGTTAGGCTCGATAATCCGGTCCATGCTGTAAGTGGTGGCGAGGTGACGGTAGTCGTAGTTGGGATCAACACTGCCCCGATCAGAAACCCTTTTGAACCAGGCGTCCAATTCCTGTCCGCCGGATGTCACCGGAGTGGATATGGTGTTTCGGAATTCGCCGCCCCATGCCTCCAGTCGTGTGTCTATGCCCGTGTGATTCAGGATGAATCTATACCGTATCTCAAGCTCATCGGAGATGTCGAACGGGGTGTAAGGACCGTTGGGTTCGCCATATCGCCAGACGACATTCCGCTCATATTGGTCTAAATTGAGGGCAATGGCGTTGTCGTAGTTTGCCCGGGCGAGCAGCAAGGCGGTTTCCTCGGCAGCAGTGGGGGGGGCGCCCGGGCGGCCGGCCAGGGCCATCATATTTATCTGCATCTGGCTGGAGCCGTCGCATCGTCTGCGGTCGGTAAGGTCCGGCCTAAATCCGCTATTGACGTTCAACATCCCGCCGTTGTCGATAATCCTGATGGCGGCATAAATGGGCTTGCCTTGGCTGGAAGTTATGTTGCCCAGCCG
>CAZPJZ010000100.1:0-7339 GCA_964586995.1 uncultured Pirellulales bacterium
AATTTGCACCGGGGTCTGAAGTTAAGTGGAACTGCTTTGGATACTCGGCTGGGGCGAATGTCGCGTAATCCGAGGGCGCTGAGGGGATGGAACTTCGCCGTGTGACGGACAATACGTGCGGTTGGGTTTGCCTAACCTAAATGGTGGTAGGCAATTTCGCCCGTGAGTTTTGCCAAGGGCAAAGGCATGTGTCTTACGACGGACTTTAAGAACCGGTATTTGAGATTACTTTGTTCCAAAGACATCGCCCCTTTTATTTCCGGGTAATAGAAGTAAGGAAGATCATGTATTTTTGCGCCCCATCTTTTTTTGAAGTCAAGCAGGCCCTTGTTTTCCGGCGGCGTCTTGCCAAAGTCAAAAAAGGCATATCCTTCCGAACACGCCATCTCGATAGCAGTCCACAAAGCAAGATGATTGGGCCTTACCGGCAGATACTCGGCAAGCGAGGCTCCGTGTTCAAAGAAAACGGTGTCTTTGAATTTGAACAAGATGACCCCCGCGATTGTCTTGCCATTCAGCTCAGCCAAAAGAAGTGTGAGATAACCTTGCGGATGCAGTATCTCCCACATATTCCTGAAAAATCTATAGGGCTGAATTGGAAATCCCTGCTGCTTTCTCGTCCTGGCGTGAATCGCATAAAAATCTTTCAGGTCCTGCTCGCAGCAGCCTTGCCTGCCTGCGACTCCGCATCGCATGGCTTTCTTGACGGAGCGAACAATGCAATCTTTGTGAAATCCTTGCTTTACTTTTTCAAATCCATCTCTGATATCCAGAATGTGAATTTTACTGTAATTGTGAGCCTTCAGCCCGCTCTGCTTAACCAGGTCCACCTGTCTGAAGGCACGAAGCTCGTAATAGGATGCCGCGATGACCTCAAGCTCTTTGACTATGCGGTCAAGCAGGGTTCTCAGATTTTTTTCGTTGCGTACTAACGGATCGCAGTATGAGCTGAACGGTAGCGACACGATCCTGGTTCCGGTCAGCATACTCTTGACGATAAAGCAGGGGATAGCGGCTGTGATATTTCGCTTTTGGTCTTCTATGGCAAAACACAGCGGCCTGACGTGCCCGTACGTAAGGTCTATCACCCTCATCCAGCAGGAGTGGTGATAAATAGTGCCGTGCGGATGTTTCTCAACAAACGCATCCCACCTTACGTCACTCAGCGGGTCTATGAGTTGTACGTCATGCAAGGCCATAGGACAGTGCCATTCTGTGAATTCACCGCTTTCTCCGCAGATAAGGTTTCGCTTCATACCCGGTTAGGTATGACGGTCTTGCCAGCGGTCAGTAGGGCTTATCCCGGTTGGCAGGAATCTGGGCCGGCTTGAGCAGAATCTGTTCGTCAGATTGACTTGGCACCCTGCTGGTGAAGTATCTCCATGTTTCGATCCTACCGGTGGCCGTATGCATTCTTCCATAGAAAACGTAATGCTCATTAGCAGCCATACATAACTGATAGGGTCCCGCTTGGGTCGGCTTGGAGACAGCCCCTAAGCCTAACGCTGCTACGACCCCGATGGCCAGACCTAATAGCAGACTCTTGGTATCAATCCTTGGCACCATTTGGCTCCCTTTCAAGGATGCTCCATCTCAGTGTCCGCGACTGCTTAACTCGGCCAGCAATTTTAGCAGTTCTGTCGCGAAATGCAATGGGGGCAATAGGTGGGAGCAATTCGGTCGGAAGAGGCGTATGATGTCGGCGACAGAGGCTTTCCAGCCGTACTTCTCTGGCCGATGAGCGTGGTGGGGTTTAGAGGTCTTGCTGAGAACGGTGAATTTGGAGGCAGACTGCGCTGGGGTAAAATATATGTGTCGAAACGGGGCAGACTATGTCAGCTTAGGCGGGGCGTAACTTTGCAATTATTGAAATGCCTGCGTACACTTGCTGGCCGAGACTGACGCTGATTTCTAAGTCTTTTAGCTTGGGTAAAACAACGTCCACTTGGGAGCCGAATTTAATAATTCCTATTCTTTGGCCAAACGCTAACTCATCGCCTTGCCGGACATACGCCACGATGCGCCTGACCAGCCGGGATGCTATTTGGATCACGCCGATTTTCAATCTATCGTTCTCGATAATCTCAATCACCCTCTCATTGCTGTATGGAGCATCTTCTCTCTTCAAAGAATAGAAACGCCCCGGTATATGCTCAAGGTAGGTAAGCTTGCCATTAATCGCGGCCCGCGTGACGTGGACGTCCAGGAATGTCATCGCTATGCCGATAAGATAGCCCTGACCATTGTCAAGGATATTGAGTAAAGGTTCAGACAGTTTTACCTTCTCTCTGCCTTTGGATGAAAACGGAATGTTTCCTTGTTCTATGGGCTTGATGTATTTGACTATGCCATCAGCCGGGGCGAGAATTAGATTTTCTCCCTCCGGAGGGACTCTTTCGGGGTCTCTATAAAATCGTACGAGTAAGGCCGCCGCTGCGGTTATGACAATTAGAACCGAGCAACTTACTAATCGTCCCATAAGACCGATATCGAAACACACAGCGATAACACTTGTGACCAGCCCGGCGAAAAGGCCAATTATCAAGGCGCTTATCGAAACGAGTTTGAGATTCAACTCCCATTTGTAGGCTACGGGCAGAAGAATCCCCAGAGCCAATACAATACCAAGCAGCAAGCTCCCCATGTCCTAACTCAAAATCCCCGTCTGTAATAGAAATAAGGCGCCAAAAGCACTTCCACAATGAATGGCAAAGGGTCCTGCCCCGAAAAGACGGCAAACTCCTTTTTGCCTTTGAGCGAATGGACATAATCCGCCACCGACAAGCGTCCCTTATAAACCTCCGAGATGACAATGGGGACGTCGGTCAACAGGCGAACCCATTTAACGTTCTTCTCAAACGAACCCACGGAGACAGGTATATTATTCATGTCCATAAATAGAAGCAATGAAAAGTTGACGCCTGCCGCCGCACCCAGGCTGTGCCAGCCCCACGTGCGTGGATTTATCTCCAAAAGCTTGAATTTGCCATCCTTCTGGTCGTACATAAATTCCACTTCGGACAGGCCGTGATACTCCATTTCCTTTAGCAGTCTGATTGAAAATTCCTCTATTTCAGGAATCTCGCATGTATATGCGAACGTCGTGGCATTGCCAAACTCCATGGGGTGTTGTCTTTGTCGTTTGGCTATGAGCTTGCCTTTCACCGTGCCGCCGGTAAAAAGCGAACAGAACGAATACAGATTGCTTGGCCCTCCTGAGATGAATTTCTGAATCATGATCTCTGATGCGTCAACGATGGAATTCATGTATTTGTAGCCCCGGATCAATTCCTCGTGATTGTTTGCTTTAAGTGCCTTTAGCTTGGTAAAGGGGAAGAAATTTTCTTTTATAGTTGGCTTCAGAATGACGGGAAAGTCGAGGTTGAGCTCACGCAGTTGCTCGACATCTTTCGGGAAAAACGTATCCGGGGTCGGCACGTTAGCCTGTTGTGCTAACCGGCAGGTCAGCTTTTTGTCATAGGCAAATTTTGTGATCTCCCAATCCGGCGTGGGTATCAGGTAGTATTTGCTCAACTGACTCCTGAATTGTGAGAGAACAAAAACTGCTCTATCGCTTGTAGGGTAAATGACCCACCCGGTAAGCTTCTCGTCAATGGCCAGGCGCTCCAGGAATGAGACGAAAGCTTCAGGATCGGTAAGAGCGGGAGACTTGTAATACTTCCGCACAGACCTGGAGAATCGGCCTATGCAGAAGTCCGGATCGACGATAATAACGGGGATCCCAGCGTGCGCTAAGTTGCGAGCGATACCCAGGCCCTGGAAGTCGCCGCCAATTATGACCGCTCCGTGTTCCCAGTTCTTCTGCACAGGTCTTCCTTCTTCCTATCGATGCCGGTCCGAGTCTGTCTTCCGGCAGTGCGACGGTCTAACCTAAATGCCGGTATGCAATTCTGCCCATGGTCTTGGCTATAGGCAAGGGGATCCGACTGCCGATAAACCTTAGCAATCTCAGCTTGAGATCGTCTTGTGTCAAGGACATTATTCCTTTGACCTCCGGATAATACAGGTAGGGTACATCATATATGCTGCCACCCCACCTGTTTTTGAAATCGAGCAGACCCTGATTTTCGCTTGTCGTTTTTCCGAAATCAAAATAATCGTAGCCCTGCAGGCACGCCATCTCGATGGCCGTCCACAGCAGAAGATGGTTAGGTCTGACGGCCGAGTACTCTGCAATAGAAGCCCTGAATACGTCATAAACGACGTTCTTGAATTTGAACAGAACTATGCCGGCAATGTTTTTTTTGTTCCACTCCGCCAAAAAAGCGACAAGATAACCGTGGGGCTCTAATATTTCCCACATGTTCCTGAACAGCCTGTAGGGCTGGACGGGAAACCCCTGGCGCTTTCTTGTGTCGGCGTTTATGAGGTAGAATTTCTTGAAATCTTCTTCCGTCTCAACCCGTTTTATTGTGACTCCGGATTTGACCGCTCTTTTTTGCGAGTAAATGACGTCTCTGGGCAACGCCTTTCTTATTTCTGCGAAGCCTTTTTCGAGGCTCAGAACATGAGTCTTATGGTAGTTGTGAATTTTCAACCGGGCGTCCCCGATCGAATCCGGTTTTCTGAAGGCCCGAAGCTCGTAGTAAGACGCGGAAATGGACTCGAGCTCATCAATGATGCGGTCGAGCAATTTGGTAAAATCGCTGGCGCTATCAGCCAAAGGATCGCAGTAACCGCTGAAGGGCAATGAGACAATTCTTGTTCCAGTTAACCTGCTTTTGACGACAAAGCAAGGAATCGCCGCTCGAATATTGCCGCTTTCATCTTCTATGGCGAAACACAGCGGTCTGGTGTGCCTGTAGGTAGAGGCAATCACCTTCATCCAGCAAGAGTGTTGATACACCGTGCCATATAGATGGTTCTGGACAAACGAGTCCCACCTAACATCACCCAATGGGTCAATAAGCCTTACCTGGTTCATGCTCATAAGCTTGGCGGCCCCGCTCTGTGTCTTGCCGTGCAGGCTCGGCTAACGAGCCTCATCCGCGGTTTCACAACTTAACGTCCCAGCACTTTTCTGTAGCGTATGTGCTCAAACCAACTTCGGAAGAAAAGGTTGTTGAAAAAAAGCCTCTCAAACAAGGTTACATTGAAAAAGTACTTGACCAAGCGTCCAACGATAGGACGGTGCTTATACATCCTGTAGGCTGCATTTTTCAGGATTTGCCTTCGCACCCGGTCGCATCGCTTCAGCATCCTTATGCGCTCATCCTTTGATAATTCCGGCGTTGCGAACACCGGAATAGCCTTGTCTTCAGGAACGCTATTAAGGTACTCTTCAGGTGGAATGATGAATAAATTGTGCTCTTTTATGTAATCATACATTTCGGTTCCCGGATAGGGAATGGGATTATTGACATTTATCAGTCCGACCGGATACTTTCTGGCAAGTCGCATACTGTCTTCAATATCAGCCTCTGTCTCACCAGGCGACCCGATAAGAAAGTACAGTCTGACATCCAAGCCCAGTTCGCAGGCGTCCTTTATTGCCTGCTCTATCGTCTCGATGGTCTCACCCTTTTTCAAATAGCCCAATACCTTATTGTTTCCTCCATCCACGCCGAAGCCCACTTCCCGAACACCGATCTCTTTGATCCTGGCCAGCAACTGCCGGTCCACGCTGTCCGCCCTTAGCCCGTTTGAACATCGTATGAATAAGTCTTTGAGCCCGCGCTTTTCTATCTCATCACAGATAGCGTAAACCCGGTTCTTTTTCAGAGCAAAATTGTCATCGTCGATAGCAAACTGCCTGATTCCCTTTTTATGCCAATACTCAATTTCATCGACGAAGTTCTTCTCGCTCCGTGTTCGAAACTCTCTTGCTATCAGCTTGTTGGGGCAGAAAGTGCACTGATATACGCAACCCCGGCTGGAGTGGACGGGGATCTGCTTGGAGTAATCCCTCATATTGAATTTCTCAAATCTGGGAAAGGCTATCTCATCCAAGTTCTTAACAGGAGGCCGTTCACCCGTGAAAAGAACATCTCGGCCTTTCCTGTATATCAGTCCCTTGATATCTTCATACGAAAGAGTGTCTCTGCAAAGTTCGAGGATGGTTTGTTCGCCGTCTGAGACAACGCCGAAATCGATGTCCTGGCACTCCTGGAGCACTTTTTCCTTCAAGATGGTTACGTGGTGGCCTCCCGCAACGACCTTCGAGTTAGGTGATAGTCTCTTTACATCAGAAATAATCTGATAGGCTTTTTTGTATCCCAGCGTTATCATGCTAAAGCCGACCAGGTCCGGCTCGAAAGCTAAGACTTTCTTTTTCAAGTGCCGCCAGGAATAACCTATCCTCATGTCCACGTAGTCGTATTCGATCGAGTTGTCATGCAGCGCTTGCGCAATATATCCAATCCCAGCCGGCACTCTCAAACCACCATAGCGGCTCAGTGAAGGCGGGCTGACCAAAAGTACTTTTCCGAACCTCATCATAAACTCATCCACCGACCAATCCCGTCAAGGACCTACCATCTCGTCCGGTATGTCCAGTCTCTTTACCGGCTTTGCGGGCACGCCCGCGACGACCGTAAAATCAGGGACGTTTCTTGTGACCACCGAGCCGGCACCTACAACAGCTCCTCTGCCGATTCTGACATCGGGTAACACGATACACCCCGTGCCCAACCAGGCATCGTCGCCAATTTCGATATGCCCGTGCACGCACTTGACAAATGGTTGAATCTTCGAGCAGTTTGGCCTTGATGATACTACCAGGGTCACTCTTTGCGCGATAGACGCCCTGTTGCCTATTCTGACCCTTGCCCGGTCATGCGGCTCATCTACGATGATCAGGTCCTCTCCGATGTACACCTGATCGCCGATCTCGTAGCCAGCCATCCTCAGTAACCGGCGTCTAATACGGTACCCTGGCGTGTATTTAGCCAACAACTTTAGTAATCTCTTACAGCCTCGTTGAAGCATCGTTTATGTGCGGGCTTTTCATCTTCCAAAAAGTCTCAGCAAAAAGTCTGTCAGGGTAACGCAGTCTAAGTCATGGGTGGTCACGAAAGCGCTTTTCTTACCATCGGGCCATAACCAGTATCGTACAATTGGATTGGAGCTTGCCTCGATTCGATTTACAAGTCCCAATTCGTCCTTTCGACCGAAAGTCTGGTATTCGCTCAGGAATAACGAATAATGTGTGTCACAATCTGACACTTCATAGGGGAATCCTTCGTCCGCCAGGAATTGCAGCAGTCTATCCGAGCACCGAGGATGGACTCCGATGCAGGGCTTGATATCCCCTGATTCAACGAAAAATTCGCGGTCCTTGATTCTGTAGTAGTCCCTGTAAAACGGCGCTTCCAAAGCC
>CAZPJZ010000101.1:0-7306 GCA_964586995.1 uncultured Pirellulales bacterium
ATAAGGTTGCGTGAGCTGTGTTGACGGCGCCACCCGGCAGGCGCGGGTCAGAACCGTCAAGTGTATAATAAACCGTGGCTGGTCCGGTCATCGTAAGCGTCAAACCGTTGCTATCCCATCCGCCGTGAGGGCTGAACTCTGGGGCCTCAATAGCCGGATAAAGGTTCTTGGCGCGAAGAATATTGAGCAGGGCGTAGGACTTGGCAGTGTCGTGGATGGCAGGGATGTAGTTACTGATGACATTGTCGCGTTCCACGAGCCAGGAGTCCTCTCGGGTGAAGTAGAAGTCCGGGCCGTGTGGGGCGGGCGGATAAAGGTTGTGGTTGATGTCAGTCAGGGGGCTGGGCTGGCGGATCGTGTTTCCGTAGGGCGTGCTCATCTGGGTGTCACCCCAGCGTGCAGACTCAGCGACAATGGCTTTGTCGATCCAGTTGGCGATTTTGAGATAGCGGGCCGCAGAGGCGCTGCTGCTGAGAGCCCCGTCGTTAAAACAATGCTTACGGGCGCGGTCAGCAAAAAGAAGGCGGAACTCGTCACTCGTACGCATTTTCTGGAACACATCGCCGGCGCCGCCTGTGCTGTCGATACGCGAGGCGGCGCGACCGTGGTAGTCCAGGACAATCTCCTGGTCCCAGACGAAAAAGCGGAATCTGCCGTCACCGCTGACGGCGTTGGCGGCAGCATAGCCGTTGTGATGCGGCCAGTCCTCGGCGTCAGCGTAAAAGTGCAGAAGCATATAGTCGGCGAAGTTTACCACGTCCAGGTAATCTTGAATCTGCCCGTAGCCGGCAAGGGTGGAGGGGTTGATCGACATCATGGCCCGCCAACGGCTGCCGGGCGTGGAGAAGTCCTCGTTTATTTCCCAGTGCTCGGGTTGGCCTCCGAGGTGGTCGGCAAGGCAATCATCCGCGAAGCGTTCGGTGAGATTGTACAGGCCGAAGTACAGGCCGTTGACGTACAGGTGCACGAAGCTCCCGTAGGTCGAAGGCTGGCCCATGTCGCGGAGGCTTTCCTTCATCCAGACGTCGCGGATGTACTGGGAGTCGTTGGGACGGTATCGACTCTCGGTCCAGGAAACCAGACCCCAGGAATCGGTGAAGCTGGCACGAAGGACCAGTTGGTTGAATTCCTGCACAGAAGATTCGGGGAAGAGGGGGTAACTGAGCTTCGCCGGCCCGTATAGGCTGGTGAAGGTCAGGCGCAATGAGTGTTTCTGCATGCGATAGGGCCGGCGGCTGGCATTACCGTGGATTTCGATTTTGCAGTCGTGCTGAAAACCCTCGGTGGCCCCGCTCTTGTCTTCGACAAGAAGACGCGGGGGCAGGATGTATTCGACCGAGCATTTGCGCTCCCAGCGGCTTCGGGGATTGGCGTAAATGCCGGTGGCGTCACTGATAAAGTCGTTGGGGTGCATCGAGACCGAGACGGTCGGGATGTCCAGCAGGGCGTCGCGGATAGAGTATCCCGGCAGGGTATTGTTGACGACCCGTGGGTCCATTTCGTAGTCCGCCACAACGATGCCGTTTCTGGCCCCGTCACTATTGTCGAGATCCGAGTCGTAGCCCCAGTCGCTCGGCCAGCCAGGTGGATTAGCCGGTTGTCGGGCGACGTCGTCGACGAAAATGTAGGTGTGCGTCGTTATACGGCCTGGTCGCCAGCCCGGCTTAAACGCGACAGAGCGCACGTGCGTTGTCGCCGTAATTAGCAGCGGTGCGTTGGGGTCATACATCGTGCCGTGCTGCTCGGTCGGTTCGGATCCGTCTACGGAGTACCGGATCAAAGCGCCCGGTGTGTCGCAGTCAATCTGCAAGCAGAACGGCTCATCGTAGAATCCTCTGGAATGGCTGTGGGAAGTTCTGGCCGTATAGCCCAGAAATGCCTCCTTATTTGCCTGTCCCGGAGTCGGTACTGCAAAATAGCGAAAGGTGGCGTACCACATGCCGTACGAAATGTCACGCTCCTGGGCAGGGAAAGATGGAGCGAACTGGTGTACGATTGTTCCGGTGGGGCTGACCAGTGCCAGGTATTCTCCCTCTTTGTCGATGGCGAAGTTGGTGTGCAGGTTCCCTTTCTTGTCGACGTAATTGTCAGTGGGCTGACCCGAAGCGAAAACGACCAGATAACCTCCGGCGGGCAGCACTGTTGTGGCAGGGAAGCGCCATTTCTTCAGATTGTCTTTATCGTCCGTCAGGTACCAGCCGCCCAGCAAAACTGCACTGGCGTCAGGATTGTACAACTCGATCCAGTCGGAGAAGTTGCCGTCTCCATCGGCCAGACCCCGACTGCTGGAAGCAAGGAACTCATTTATCACCACTCTCGTTGTTTTTGTCCGCCAGTTGGAGGACAACAAGGCAAAGTCGTTGAACGTGACCCGCCCACTGTCGTCCAGATCGGCACAGAACGCCTCTTCAAGACAGGCCGGCACGTCCAGCCACTGGTCGGCTAAGATCAAAAGGTCGCGGAAGTCGACGAGTTCATTGCGGTCAATGTCCCCTTTGAGAGGCTCGATGGCTTCTACGGTGATCAGAAAGTCGGCCACTTTTCCATCTTCCGGATTGCTTCCGACAGGTCCATCCCAGACCCGTAGAAGCAATTCATAGGTTCCCACCAGCGGCAAAGCAATGTTGAGGTCTTCTACGTCGGCAGATATGGGCTCTATTGCAACGGGCGCAGGACCGCTTTGCTGCAACCACTGGTATCGTAGCCCGTATGGCGTACCCGTTTGCGGATTATCTGGATCGCAGCCTTCGATGTAGGGCATTCCATCATCGGTCACGGTGACATCGATGGCGACCGGCTCACCGATAAAGACGGCCAGTGTCTCAGGACCCTGGATTATCGGCGGCGAATTGTAACAAGGGTTCTGGGCTTGCAGAACCAGCGCGTTCATGACGAAGAACGCGACGGAAACGGGACTCGTACCGGATGTCACGTCAAATACAATAGTGACATCGGTTCCGTCCGATACGATCTGGGTGGTGAAGGTGGTCACATCCGCCAGAGCGGTAATGCCATCATTTCTCGTGGACGAGATGTCAATATCCCTGGTCGTGGCCGAGCCGGCCGCATCGTTGACCGTCACCTTGAAAAGACCGGTCTGGTCCTCCGGATCGTGGTGATACGACAGCCAGGAGTAGGTCCCAGCGGGAAGGCCACTGATGGTCAGGGTCATCGGATTGCCGGGTTGGCGGTTATCGGTACCGATCCAGTCCCGCAGCAGATTCGGGGCGTCCGTGCCGTCGTTGCCGCCCCTGTCTATCATCTGCATGGCCGCGGCTGTGGCCCCAGGGGCCCAGCTCGGCTTTACCGTAACCGTCGTGCCGAACGCACTATAGCTCTGGGGTGTAAAAGTTGCAGGGGCCTCATGGTTTGCAAAGTACCCTTCGTAGCCGGCTTGTACCGCACCACCAATCTGCGAGAAGTCAATCTTCAACGCAGAGGAATCACCCGCAGCAACGTTCGCAGCCAAGGCCAGCAGTGACGAACAAATAAGACCAAATATGATTGTTGCTTTCTTCATATCGCTGGCAGGTTCTAAGCTTCTGCACGAAAGACACCCTATTATAGCAGAATACGCCCTTAAACTCCAGTGGTCCTGGCGGACCATTCGACCGGCTCTGGTATCAAAACGGCCCAAAACGCCCCCGATCTTTCCCAAAATCAAGCATCCTGCCGAGGGAAAAGAACGCAAAATCGAATTGCTTTAAGCCTGGCGTTTTGCTATAATCCGGTAAATGCGTGGGGATCCGCGCGTTTTTTCGATCTGACACTTTGCTGTTTGTGCAAAGAACAAAGGCTATGAAAACGAAAGGTTTTACTTTAATCGAGCTGCTGGTTGTCATTGCCATTATTGCGCTACTGATGGGAATTCTAATGCCGGCACTGTGGCTGGTAAAACAGAAGGCTGCCACATCGGTGTGCCTGTCCAACACCAAGAACCTTGCTCTGGGCTGGTACATGTACATGGGAGATAATGATGGCCGCATCATGAGCTCGCAAGACAATGCCGTAGAACAGAGCGGAACATTCGTCGGGTGGATCGGGATACCTCGTGACATAAACGGTAGCGTGCTTAGCATCAGCCAAATAAGTCCTCCCGTGACGGATGAGGACGAGATCCGGGGGATCGAACGGGGTGTTTTGTATCCTTATGTCAGGAATCCGGACGCCTATCATTGTCCCGCCGACAATATGCGCAACAGCATCTATGACAGGACAAGAGTGTTTGTTTCTTATGGTGTCCCCAGATGTTTGTATGGAACTCTCAGCAGCAGCGATGCGCTATACAACTTACAGATCAAGAGATTCGATGAGATTAGCTGGCCAGCGACCCGTTACGTGTTTGTGGAAAGCGCGGAGACGCGAAACTGGAATTCGAGTCATCATTTCGTAATGGGGGCCCCCGAGTATACAGGAAACACTACCCAGTGGGGCTGGTGGGGGCCTATGGCAGTCAACCACGGCGACAGCAGTGTCTTAGGATTCTGCGACGGTCATTCCGAAGTGCGGAAGTGGCGGGACCCATTTACCAAAGAGCGCGTGGATAAGCTGATTCGCCAAGGCGTGACATTATACGGCATTGAATATCCCCCCGCCGGGCAGACATCGGACATCGAGTACATGGCTGCGGGCTGGCCGTATCGCTACAAAAGTGCCAGATAAGAAGGTCAAATAATCTGTGGACCCCTGCAATTAGAGTTCGATGTCCGGGCCAAATCTTTAGGCATAAGTCTTTATACATTAGCTACTTAGGGCGTTAAGGCCGTTCTGTGCCGCAAAATCGAAAGTGAAAAAACAGAATTTTCTTGCCTGAAGCCCAATTTTCTGCTATTTTGAAGGGGTGTGGATATTGTTCGGGGCAGAATGCGCGGCCCTAACAAAGTATGTGCACGGCTATCTGAGAGTGAGGAGTAATAAAATCCTAATGAAGTAGCAGACTAAGATTGTTGGAGTGTTTTGGGGGATGTAAAAGTTGATTTTGGAGGATGGGATTGATGAAAAAGACAATGATATGTTTGGCTGTGGCGGTCCTGTTGCTGATGCCAAACTCCGCCCCAGCCGGTATCGTCTTAAGGGTAGATTTTAACTCCAATCAGGATGGTGGCGGTGATTCAAGCACTGCCGGCGATCCAAGCCTCTCTGTGGCCAACCACAATCAAGAAGGTTGGTCATCTTATCATGCCAATCATGAAGTGATCGCCGAATTCAGCACTGCCAATTACGGCGGAATTACGGTAACTCCCGCCTGGTCAAATACGACAGATAACCGCGTTCAGCAGTCGATCGACCGCGGAAACCAGACCGTTACCCCAGTTGGTGGCAACGACGCCAACTGGGACAATTCGTTAGGCTATCTCAATCTCGTCACCGACTTCATCGGCACCGATACACGCGTTGCTAATGGTGGCAACGGCAACTGGGATGGCGTCACGGGCACGCCCACTTATATGACGCTCACACTCGGTGGATTACCTGCCGGCAACTATGAGTGGACATCGTTCCATCATGACACTGAACACTGTTTCGGCCCATTCGCAGTTTGGCTTTCAACGGATGGCGGCGCGAATTTCTCTCAACTGGCCGATGGACTTATGACTGATAGCACCCCAGGCGGCACACCCGACTCCGGCGCGCCAGTAAGTGGCCCTGATGTATACACACTTGCTTCAACGTATCGCACATCATTTACTGCAAATGGCACGGATGATGTTGTGTTGCGTTTTGCGCCCTACTCAGATGCCGCAGGTGTTCACCGCCAAATCTGGGGTATGAATGGCTTCGAGCTTGTTCCCGAGCCGGCGACGATTGCTCTGCTCGGCCTCGGCGGACTGCTTCTCAGGCGCCGGCGTTCTTAGTATACGCCCTGATCGGGGTGACTGAGCCGAATCGACCATAGCTAAGGTCGGTTCGGAATGCAACGGGTGTTGCAGTTGTGAATATGGCATGTGCCCCGTATGCACAGGCGTACAAGTGGACTTACTGTACTCTTGAACATGGTAGAGGGTAAAGCACGCGGCCGGAAAGGTTCGACATGCTTTACCCTTTTTCGATGAAAGGGTCTCTGGCAATGCGAATTGCCCCTCAGAAGTCACCCAGGTAGTTGAGGCAATGAGGCCTTGTAGAACGTTCGTGTTTCACAACAAGAACAGGAGAATGCAAAGATGCTCGCAAGACTATTAGTAGTGGTCGTTATGATGGCAAGCTCTGCCTCAGCCGGCATCGTCTTAAGGGTGGATTTCAACTCCAATCAGGATGGTGGTGGTGATTCAACCACTGCTGGCGATCCGAGCCTTTCTGTGGCCAACCACAATCAGGCAGGTTGGTCGTCTTATCATGCGAACCACGAAGTGATCGCCGAATTTACCACTGCCAATTACGGCGGAATCACGGTAACTCCCGCCTGGCCCAATACGACGGATAACGATGTTCAGCAGTCGATCGACCGCGGAAACCAGACCGTTACCCCAGTTGGTGGTAACGACGCCAACTGGGACAATTCTTTAGGCTATCTCAACCTCGTCACCGACTTCATCGGCATTGATACTCGCACTGCTAATGGTGGCAATGGTAACTGGGACGGCGTCACAGGCACGCCGACTTATATGACACTCACAATCGGTGGGTTACCTGCCGGCGCTTATGAGTGGACATCATTCCATCACGACACCGAACACTGTCACGGCCCATTCGCGGTCTGGATTTCAACGGACGGCGGTGCAACTTTCACCCGACTCGCTGACGGCATTATGACTGATTCAACCCCAGGCGGTACCCCCGACTCTGGCGCGCCAGTAAGTGGTCCTGATGTATACTCACTTGCTTCAACTTATCGCACATCATTTACTGCAAACGGAACGGATGATGTGGTCTTTCGTTTTGCGCCGTACTCCAATGCCGCAGGTGTTCACCGCCAAATCTGGGGTATGAACGGCTTCGAGTTGGAGGTAGTCAGCCATGATCAGGCTTTCGACCCAACTCCGACCAACGGCGCGACCGACGTAGCGAAGTTGGTAGTCCTCAGTTGGCGCCCGGCGGACGGCACTGCAGCCACGAACGGGCACAAGATATTCCTGAGCGATAACTCAGCAGATGTCAACGGGGGCCTGGCCGCAGCAGAGCGAGGCGTTTTGAGCAACCCGGTCTTTGATACGGCAGCGTTGCCCTCTGCCCTCAAATACAGCACTACCTACTATTGGCGCATAGACCAGGCGAGCACTCCCGGCGGACCCTGGAATCCCGGTGTGGTCTGGAGCTTCACGACCGAGCCGTACGCTTATCCTATCGAGAACATAACCGCCACAGCTTC
>CAZPJZ010000102.1:0-7291 GCA_964586995.1 uncultured Pirellulales bacterium
TTCCCAGCAGCCTCTTATTAACTTCTTGGCCTCCAGGTTGTACAGCAACGGGTACAGCGTTCCTTTGCCCAGCGTCAAAATGTCCTTGCTGCGCTGCTCGATGGCCTGGCTCAATTCGTAGCCGTACATCGGCCCGCGAGACAGAATCTCCAGAACGACCACCGGAGCGATGCCCTTTAGTAGCTGACTTTCAAATCTCATAGCTTCTCCTTTTCAAGCACAGATTTCATCGACTTATATATTTGGCTTAGTATATTATGTTATGCATACTATGCAGTGTCAACTAAAAAAACGAAAATTTCTGTAATTTTTCCAGGATAAAATGCAAGGACTCTGTGTTGTCAAGAAGTAGATTAGGTCGTGGCGGCCAGATCTACTCCAATTTTGGCGGTTTGGGGACACGAAATTGGCCTGCAAATCAGGTTTTTGAGACCAAAACCGCACATTCGGGACAAATTGCCCGCCTTCAAGCAAGAGCGTAAGCCCATCACTCTCGACCGGCACTAATCGCACTATTTGAAGATTTTTTTCATGGCTTGGGCGGTTTTTTCGGGTCGGCCCGGCTGAAAAGGCAGCATCTCTGCAGTGACATAGCCATCGTAAGCGATGTCGGCCAGAGCCTTTTTAACCGCTTCGAAATCTACGTCACCTTCGAGCAAATCAACGAAGCCCTCCACCGTCCCGACCGAGCGCTTGAAGTCCTTGACGTGCACACGCTTGATTCGCTCTGCGAGAATATGAATCCAGTGCTCTGGATAGCCGGTAAGTAAAACGTTGCCCACGTCAAAATAAGCGCCAACGAACTTCGAGTCGAAGCTGTCGATAAAGTCCCGCATCTCCAGCGGGCTGAGCAAAAACTTGTTCCAGACATTCTCGATACAGACGGCCACGCCGGTTTCTTCAGCCGCCGGCAGAATCTGCCGCATCGCTTCAGTGGCCCGCTCGTAGCAGACATCATAGGCAATGACCTCGGCATCGGGCAAAAAGAATACGTCCACTGCGCCCGGCACGAAAAGATACGCATCGGTGCCCAGCCATTTTGTCACCTGCAAGGCCCGGCACGTGAAGTCCACAATCTTCTTTCTGACACCGGGATCATTTGCAGTAGGCGAACAGGTCCAGCTTTCGCCCGAGGCCACACTGGAAATTTCGATGCCAATCTTCTGCGCCACGGCTGCAATGTCCTCACACCGAGCTTGAGTGGCCTGGTGCGTTAGAACGCCCTGACTGGCTATCGCCAGCTCAATCGCGTCGAATCCGAGCCTTTTTGCCTCTCGCATCGCCTCGGCTACGGGTTTTGTTGCCCCGAGTCCGCCCTCGAACATCCAGTAGCTTGCACTTATCTTCATCCTAAAGCTGCCTCCAGAATTCGGACCTTTTTAGTATGCCTATTTCTCGAATAGCCAAGTATAATCACGATATCCGAATGTGAAAAGGTTTATTCCGATATATCAAAACCTCCATGTGATGTAAGGAGGCCGAAGATGGGCGAAAGAAAAGAAAATCATTCATTCTTGTATGTGGCGGTTTTGGCTTTGTTATCATTCGGCACTTGCATGGCTGCCGGGACGAGACTTGAGTTTCCCGGCCCGGCGCCGGGCGATGCGCAAGGCAGAGTCACTAAAACTGAGCTTATCCTGGAGAACGAAGTGCTTGCCTGTGCCTGGGACATTTCGCAAGGCCGGCTCAAGCCCAAGCATTTGACGGATAAGAAAAGCGGTATGCGGAGCATACCCTACAGCTACAGCCTGGAGGCTGAATGCTTTCGCCTCCTTTTTGGATACCGGCGAATAGTCAAGGCTTCGGACTTGAAGACCGTGGGCGAGCCTGAATTAACCGACTTGCAGGCAGACAGCCAGTCGTGCCGGCTCGCGGAGCACTTCGGCGGAAAACAGATCAACGTCATGCTGGCCTCTTCAGAAGGCAACCTCAGCGTCGAATGGCGGGCAGTTCTGCGGGACGGCTCAAACTGCGTGCGGCAGTTTGTTTGCATCACGACAAGAGGCAAAGCAATCAACATTAAAGAAATCATGCTACTGGAAGTGGCCGCGCCGGGCGCTAAGGTAATGGGCACGGTGGATGGCTCGCCCGTCGTCGCTGGCAACATGTTCTTTGCGTACGAGCACCCGCTATCGAAGAGTCAACTGCCGGCAGGCGAGCCACCTCGTTTCCGTTGCAGTCTGCCCTGCAATATCGAGCTTGTGCCGGGCGAGCAAGTTGTGCAAAGCTCGGTAATCGGCGTTGTGCCCCAAGGGCAATTACGGCGAGGATTCCTGTATTACCTTGAACGCGAGAGGGTACATCCATACCGGCCGTTTCTGCATTACAATAGCTGGTACGACATCGGCTACGGAGCGGAGAAAATTAAGGAGCAGGATTTCCTGCGGGTCATCGAGCTATTCGGAAAGGAACTGGTCGCGCAGCGAAAAGTGGTGATGGAGTCGTTCGTCCCGGACGATGGCTGGGATGATACGGCGTCACTGTGGCGGTTTCACAGCGGTTTTCCGGATGGATTCTCCCGGCTGCAGAAAGCGGCGGCTAAATACGACGCCGCGTTGGGGGTCTGGCTTTCTCCGTGGGGCGGGTACGGGCAAGCCAAGCAGGAAAGAATGAAGTACGGCCAAGAGCACGGCTTCGAAATCAATACGAATGGTTTCTCGCTGGCCGGCCCGAAGTATTACGCCCGCTTCCGCGATGTATGTCTGAACATGGTTCGTGAGTACGGGCTGAACTACTTCAAGTTCGACGGCATCGGGACGGGCGGCAAAGCCACCGGAGCACCGGCTGAATTTGCCCAGGACATCCAGGCCCTGCTGCGACTTATTGCGGACCTGCGAGCCGCAAAAGCAGACCTGTTCGTGAACGTCACGACCGGCACATGGCCATCGCCTTTCTGGCTATGGTACGGCGACTCGACCTGGCGGGCAGGCTCTGATTGGGGCACATTCGGCTGGGGCTCAAAGCGGCAGCAGCAAGTCACTTATCGTGACAACGAAACCTACCAGAATGTTGTCTGCCGCGCGCCGCTATATCCCATCAACTCGCTGATGACGCAGGGCTTCATGTTTGCCAATCATGGGCTTGCGGACGACCGTGACAGCCTGATCGAGGACATTCGCGCATTTTTTGCCAGCGGAACAAATTGCCAGGAATTGTACGTCACGCCCTCTTTGTTGGACTCGCAGACCTGGGACGCTCTGGCTGATGCGGCGAAGTGGTCGCGTGACAATGCAGATGTGCTGGTCGACACACACTGGATAGGCGGTGACCCCGCCAAGGGCGAGATTTATGGCTGGGCGGCGTGGACCAAGCGAAAGGGCATCCTGTCGCTGCGCAATCCTAAAGACCAGCCGGGCAAAATCACGCTCGATATCGGCAAAGCCCTCGAACCGCCCCCGGATGCAGCAAGAAAATACTCCTTGAAGAGCCCTTGGACGAGCGATGCGGACAAAACGGCAATTGTGCTATCTGTGGGCAAAGAACACACGTTTGAGCTAAAGCCCTTTGAGGTGCTGGTTTTTGACGGGACACCGCTATAAGGCACTGCTGAAGCTGGTGGCCAGGCGCACCATCGTTTCGTAATTGGCCATCATGCGGGGCGTGATCTTTCGCCCGTTCGGTGCAGAGGACGGCATAAGGACGAAACCCCTGCCCTGCCCGCTTGTCCCACCTATTAGAGCCTCTTGGACAACTTCTTCAAAATCGCGCGGCTCCATGCTTTCGAGGTCGCCAATTTCAAGATTCCCGAAAAGAACCAGCTCCTTGCCGTACTGGCGGCGCACATCGGCAAACTCCACGTCCCCATGCGGCGGCGGTTCGATGGGATCAATCGCATCTGCGCCCATCTCGACGATGTAGTCAAGAACGGCACGAATCCTGCCGTGACAATGAATCCGGGCAAAGCCACCGTACTTCTGAATCATATGAACCATCGGGCCGGTGTATCGCACGACATATTCTTGGAAAAGATGCGGCGGCAGGTACGGCTCAGTGACATATTCCGGTCCATATATCCGCCACAGATGGCCCGCAAATGCACTCGCGGTTTCCTCAGTCCTGCTGTATAAAGGGCGGGCAACCTTTTCCAGCAGCCGGTGGAACAGCTTCTGCTCGGTCAACGCAATAACTGTAAAGTCTTCCATGCTGAATAGGGACGCCGCCGCACAGATTGGGTCTTCGGTATCGACCATGACGATGCCCCGGTCGCCGAGCTTCTTATCTTCATCGACCAGCTTGGCTATATCAAGCTGACGAATGAAAATCTCGTCCGGCAGCTCCAGATAGGCCCTCAGATCATCCGTATTCTTGAGCAAGTGCTCCACCGTCCAGACGGTGTCCATATCGGGACTCCGGCGGCTCAGTGACGTCATGGTTCTGCCGCCAATCTTCAGAGTCACTCGCTTGAAACGGGACCCATCCTGCTCGTACTTTTCTGTCTTAAAGAACTCGGCCCACCAGCTTTCAGCCTTCGACCTGTCGGGCAGTTCCTCGACCTCATGGGAGCGAGACCTAACCGGGCTGCGCATGCGAATCAGGTCGGTCTGCTCCTCCGCTAATTGCAATAGCGGCTGCCAGGATGGGTCATTGTAAACGTTGAACTTATCCGGATCGGATGGGTTAATCTCGAAGCCGCCGATCTCGTAAAAGTTGACGGCGGGCCGGTCCACCGGCTGGCCGCGCAAAGTCGCCATCAGTCTTTCACGCCTATTCATCGTTTCCGACGCCGGGACTTTGCTCTTGCCGGTTGCGGTGCCTGACAAGCGTTTTGAACAGCGACAGGACATCGAAAAAACCGCCTATCGAAACGACCACCACGAGGGTCGCAAACATGGCAAGACTCAAAAAGAAAAACCACGACCAGAAATCGATCCAGAAACTCATGTCCTTTACTCCTTCGGCTGTGAATTGGTCCTGCGGTCCGGAAAGGCCAAAGAGCCTGCCACCATCAGCACGACAGCCAGCCCTATTACGCTCAACCCGACAATTGCGCTCCATCGTGCAGCCGGCATCCCCTCAACGTAGGCCCGGGCCTTAGTCACTTCCAGCCCCAAGCTACAAGCAACGCGAAAGACCGCGTCTCGAACGGGGTTCAGTCCGGCGACGGCACAAAAACCGCAAACTAGCGCTAAGTACGCCCCCACACTGCTGGCACGTTTCCAGTACAGGCCGAACATCAATATGGCCAGAGCACCGGTAAAATAAATCGCGCCTGAGATCGCCATGTAGTCCCACAGGTCCTGGCCGAGCGGATACCACAGCCCCCAGACCAGAATAAAGATGCCGATAGCCAGGATAAGAATTCGCGTCAAAAGTAAACGAGTCTTCGAGGATAAGCCGTTACGGAAGCACGGCGCTACAACGTCCTGCGTCAGCACCGAGCTCCAGCACAAAAGATAGCTGTCGTGCGTGGACATAAACGCCGCCAGCATACCGGCGGTAACAAAGCCAAGAAGCCCCACGGGCAGGATTTGACTCAGGAAGACCGGCATGGCCATCAGAGTCACTTGCGAATCGGCTTGCGAACCTTCCGGCAGAAAAACGCCTCTAAGCGACGGGTTCTGGGCGATGTAAACAAAGGCGCTGATACCCAAGAAGTACGGCAGCAGGAACCGAATGAGAAATCCAATCGAAGACCACGTGTAAAGTCGCTTCACCGTGCGGACGCTGTCCGCGGAACAGGCCCGGATCACAGCCGTCTGCCAAACGGCACAACTGACCAGGCCCAGAAAGAACATCCACACGATGTACGGGACGCCGAAACCTTCGCTTTGAAACGGATTGAATCCACCTTGCCCCTTCAACTGTGAGACGGTCTGAACAATGTTGGCCCAGCCAAGGTGCTTGATGGATAGAAAACACATGACTAAGAGGCCAAAAGATAGAAGCACAAACTGTATATAGTCGGACACGACCACCGAGACCATCCCGCCCAAGCTGGTGTAAAGCAGAACCATGCCGAGCAGTGCGGACATGATAATTTTGAGCTCAAGGTCCGAGGTCATGCCGGTAATCCCCATCACGAAAAGAGACCCCGCTTTTAGGAACATGCCCATATTGAGGATGCCGGAGAACGCCAATATTGCCCCGCCCAAAATGCGCACGCCCCGCCCGAAGCGCTTCTCGTAGAATTCCGGGATCGTCATTACCTCCATGCGCCGCAAGGGCACGACGATAAAGCCGGTCAGTCCCACCAGCAGAGTGACAATAGCAGCCGCCAGCGCAATGTGAAAAGCGGCGAAGCCGCCGGTAAAGCCCTTTTGGGCCGAGTACATCACCGTGACCAGGCCCAGTTCAGTGCCGATCATGGTAGCCACACCCAGGAAGGTCTTCAGGCCGCGCGCAGCCACGATGAAATCGGTAACGTCAGTAATATATCGCCTGATGTAGACCCCAACCGCGACAATGCCAACCAGATAAATTGCGACGATGCACCAGTCTATAACCGTGAAGTTCGTTTCGATCCCCAAAGCGCTCAAGTCCATATCTTGCCCCGCTCACGTCAACTTGTAAAGTAGCCACCAGGTTCGTTTCTGGCGATTGGCATAGTCCAGATAGATTTCAAACATCTGGCAGTCGGCATCTTTCACCACGTAATGGCGCTGGTGTCGGCGATTGTACCATCTTCGGCTGCCGGATGGAATACCGCCGAATCCCTTATCGACCCATTCATGGAGCACTTCGGCCACCTCGTGACTCTCGCCGCGCCACACAAAGCGTACCGGCCGGGGAGAAATCTGGGCTTTTTCGACTTCAATTTTTTCCCCAACGAACTCTTCCATCACCAGGCGCTCTTATGAGTAGGATGGGCTTCAGCCCATGCGGTTGTTAGCAACGCTATGTTATTCACCAACAAACACCTCCTCACACTCGAGCTGGATATCCCGCCAAGGCCGAGCCGGATAGACGCCTTCCCGAACATATCTGTGGTAGGTCGACCACGGCCAGTCTTCGACTCGCTCGACAAGCCCGTGCTTGACAGGATTGTAATGAACGTAATCCACATGCCGTTGAAGGTCTTGCTCGTCGCGAATCTGATGCTCCCAAAACCTGCGCTGCCAAATGCCCCGCTCGCGCTTGCGGCTGCGCTACGGACTCTGGTTACATTCGGCCCCGCCGGCACAAAGATACCGCCGCGTGAAGCCCGTCTTGATTCGGGACCATCGCAGTGAGAAATTGCAATCACCTTCCGGCAATTTCCAGATGCAATGAAGATGATCAGGCAGAAGACACAGTGCGACTAGCCCCAAAACAAGCGAGTTCTTTCAGGCTTGCACAAGGTGAAGCCGCTGGC
>CAZPJZ010000103.1:0-7287 GCA_964586995.1 uncultured Pirellulales bacterium
GTATTTTGTGATTTTGTGGAAGGTTTTGCCCAGGGCGTGCTGATGGTAATCCTTCTTCTCCGTATCCCGCGCGGCCATCGTCATTATTATTGAAATATTGGACGACTGAAGTGGTGCGAAATATCACCCTACCTCTTATCCCGCGGGGCGGCCAGCCAAGCAAGGTGCCACAGATGACACAAAGCCCACAGAGACCCGTCTCGCGCGGACCCGAGAGATAAATAATGGCATCCTTCCTCTGAGGTTGCTGTGTTCTCGGCGACAAAATTGGGGCGGCAGCGCAAGATGGGCTTAAGAAATGTGTTACCTTTTGGCAGTTGAGTGCCTTATCTAAGTAGAACAGGCAATCTGCATCGTGCGTCCGCAAATGTAACCGCAGAGAACGCGGAGCCGGCAGAGCAAGCCCGCCATAGTGATGGCGGGGTTTAGCCCCGCAATTCATTGCAGGGTTCTTTAGACTATGGACTGCGGACTCGGCGGTAGAACGGCCGGCAGGAAACCTATATGCGAAGGAGACTAACGATGGACAGAAAAACGATTATACCAGGGCTCAGAAATGTGAATAGGCATTGGTTATCATGCATCGTGCTTGCGGCGATCGGTTTGGCAGGCTCGACCGCGTTTGCCTTAGACCTGATGGGTCCTCCGGCGGGCGGCCTGAAGCAAGGGCAATTCCACGTGGGCCTCGATTACTCCTACGGCGAGATGGACCTTAAACTGGATACAGGCAGATGGGTCGAGCACCTGGACGGCATGTTTTACGACGCGGGAAAGGCGACATCCTTCACCCTAAAAGATTTCGAGACGGCCACGCTATATGCCAACTTCGGATATGGCATCGCCGACAACTGGGACGTATTTTTGCGTCTAGGCGGAACGAATGCCGAATTCGACGACTCCATCTGGCTGGACGCAGAGAGCTTCGATAGCGGCGCCCAGATGGCAATTGGAGCCGGCGTCAAAGGGACCTTTTACGAAGAAGGCAGATTCAGGCTGGGAGGAATCCTTCAAGTCGGTTGGGCCGAGTATGACGGCAAACTGAAGGCACCACACTGGGCGACGGCAGACCTGGTCGAAATGAATATTACCGAAGTCCAGATTGCGGTGGGGCCAACCTACCAGTTCACCGACCGTTTCTCGATGTACGGCGGGCCGTTCCTGCACTTTGTCGACGGGGATCTGAAGGACCGGGTCAGCGAATGGACCGAGGATGGGCTTCTGACTTCCAGATACTCCTGGCGCGTGAAGGAAGATTCCGTGCTTGGTGCCTACATTGGCGCGCAGGTGGACCTGGCCGAAAACTGCTCGCTCAACTTCGAGTGCCAGCTCACCTCGGCTGCTGAGGCTATCGCGCTGGGCCTACTTTGGAGATTTTAGTTGTTTGACAGCGGACCATTGCTTTGCTACAATACAAGGTCGTAGCAAGGCGCGTCATTATGAAAGAATCAAGGTTACAATGGATCCGAACGATTTGGGTGGTGCTGTCCGTAGTTCTGGCCGCCCAATGCGCCTGGGCATCAAGAACGAGCCGTAAGCAGTCCTCACCGGCTCCGAGTAGGTCTGCTCCAAGCAGGTCGAGCCCGGCAGCTCCATCGACCTGGCGAACCCAGCCGTCTCGTTCAACCGCGTCTGTGGGCAGCAGTCCTGCTTTGACCGGCAGGATTCCGGGGTTTTCCCAGAGCAGCCGTGCTCCGGCAGGCTCCGGCCCAATGAGCAGCGCATCCGGCAGAACATCCAGAAAAGTCGGCCCCGAATATGGGACTAATTCCAATAGGAGCAGGACCCTGGGCAGTGATACACGGCTGTCAAGGCCGTCCGGCTCGGGCAGCTTAGATCGTACAGATATGGGCTCACACAGCCGCGTAGACCGTAAGGCCGGCTCAAGTCCGCCCCCTGCTGGCAGGCCGGTTGTCGGCCCGGACCGCGATCTGCGAAAGGACTACAGTCACGTCGGGTATCCATACGCAGGCAGAAGCGTTTACTACTACGACCGCCATTATTATCCATCGCGCCCGATATTCTCCTGGATTTCCTGGCCCGATTGTTGTCGCCCGATATGTTACGACTACGGCCCCCACTGCACGTTCGGCTTTTTCTGGCCATACTATCACCGCAAATTCATCTTCATAAGCCTGGGCGGCTACTGGCCCTGCTACACCTACCGGCGCTACTACTGGTACGGGTGGCATCCCTACGAGTGGTACGGGCCGTGTCCCCCGGAATACGTTAAGCTCGGCGATACCTATAATTACTACTATTACAGCGCTCCGCCCGAAGGGTCACCGGATGCGGGTGCTTTGGACCAGGCCGGCAAAAGGCTTCAGGAAAGTCCTCCTGCCGGACCGCAGGAAAGAACGCAGGCGGATAGCTATTTCGAGGAAGCGGTTAAAGCCTTTGAAGCTGGCAGTTATGCCGCTGCCGCCGACAAATTTGGCGCTGCGATGGAGCTTGCACCTGAAGATATTGTCATGCCTTTTGCATACGTGCAGGCCCTTTTCGCTCAGGGCGAATATAAAAAAGCCGCCGGCGCTCTGCGCGAGGTCATGGCTAAAACGTCGCCGGAGAAAGAAGGCGTCTTCTATCCTCGGGGCCTGTATCCCGTTGACGACGCCCTGCAAAAGCAGATAAAGCAGCTTGGGGAAAAGGCCGCGTCAAATCCGCTTGACGCGGATCTCCAACTCTTGCTGGGCTACCAACTGCTGGGGGTGGGCAGCTTGGACGAAGCGGTCAAGCCGCTGGCCAGTGCCCGGCTGGACTATAACAATCATCAAGCCGCGACCCGGCTGCTGAGCCTGCTTGAAAAACTCAAAGAGGCGAATGAGAAAAAAGCGAGTCCCGACGGGCAGGAGACGACAAAGCCGAGCAATCTCCAACCAGCCAGGCCGAAGGTCGAGCCCGCTGAGCCGGGAGCGGCAAAGAATCCTGACTCGACACCAGTTGTTCCGCGGGCCGCAGATGCAAGCTCGTCCACGGTCGGCAGCGCCGCTACGGGTCCAATCGGTTCGGGGCAAGAATAAGCCGGCCACGAAGTTGATTTCGGTGCCCTTGCCTTGTTTGCTGAGAGCTGGCTATCCGAACAGCAGCTTATGCTCACGCCGGCGGACCGCAAGTAGATTGCCACCTGAATCCCGCCACATACCATCGGTATAGAATAAAGAACCCAGCGCCGCTCTATCCTATCGCCCGCGATTGCGGTATAATCTTGCCGAACAGAAATAACGTGATGGGGCAGACCGCCCCGGTTAAGTAAGAGGGAAGTATCATGCCTCTTTTTGGGCGTAGAGATTTCATCAAAACTGCTGGCAATATTCTCGGTGCTGCCGCAGTGGGGCGGCTGACATCAAGTTGCCTGAGCACGGAATTTAGCCCTCGCTGGCCCGGCTTCAAATATGCTATGTGCAATGAGTGCCTTGTGGAGCCGTCAAAGGCGGGCCGTTCCGGGGGGACGCAACTGAGCTGGCAGGAGCAATGTCAGGTTGTAGCTGGTGCCGGCTACAAAGGAATCGAAGTCGCGGCATTTACGCTGGTCAAAGAGGGCGTGCACGAGATCAGTGCCGCCAAACGCCGAGACATGGTGTCAGCCATGAAGGATGTTAGTATCGAATGTGTCGGGCTGCATTGGCTGCTGACGCCGCCGCCAAAAGGGTTGCACTTCACGACGCCCGATGCTGCGGTTCGCCGCAAGACCATCGCCTACTTTCACCAGCTAATTGATTTTTGCGCTGATCTTGGTGGACCTTATATGATTTTCGGCTCGCCCAAGCAACGAAGTACGGTGGGCATCTCCATCGCCGAGGCAAAGAAGTATTTCGCCGAAGGTCTGGCGAAAGTTGCCGGCCATGCACATCAACGCGGCATCAAGATACTCATAGAACCCTTGGCTAAAGGCGCGACGGACGTCGTCAACACGATGGCAGAAGCATTAGAACTGGCTAAACAAGTAAATCATCCGGCTGTTGCGCTCATATTCGATTTTCATAACACCGGCAACGAGACTGAGCCATTTGATGTTTTATTGAAGAAATATTATCCGTATATTCACCATGTCCATGTGCAGGAAATGGACGGCAAACACTTAGGGACAGGAACTGCGGCGCGCGACTACATCAAGGCTTTTCAAACGCTCAAGGACCTAAAGTACGACAAATGGATTTCTCTGGAAGTGTTCGATTTTTCTCCGGGTGGAAAGAAAATCGCGGAAGAATCGATGCGAACTCTAAAGCAGATCGAAAGCCAACTGGTGTGATGTCTTTGTGCCAATAATGGTGAAGGTGTGCCGGGAGGTTGCTTATGAAGGTAAATGCTCTCCTACCGCTTCTTGTCGCTGTTCTGCTTCTCGATGTTTCCGGCAGGGCGTTCGCGCCCGAAACCCAACAGGATTTTTCGCCCAGGCCGGATGAGAAGCAATTGCCCAGGGCCATGCACTCGCAGATGAAGGAGCTGCCCACCATCACCGTCGGCCTGGAGAACGCGGCTATTATTGGAAGCGACAACCGGGTGTTGCAGGCGGCGGTTGACTACATCGCGGGCTTGGGCGGCGGCACAGTGCAAATCGGCCCCGGGCAGTATATTATGTACGATTCACTGCACCTGCGCTGCAACGTCACCGTCCGGGGCGAAAAAGGCAAAACCATTTTGCGCAAGGCCGACGGCGCCGTCTCTGCCCTGGCCCTGGATGGCGATTTCGGTGAGCAGCAGATTACCGTGACAGATCCGAGCGGCTTCGCCGTAGGAAACGGAGTGGCGATCTGGGACGACCGGGCGGGCGGATTTCATACGACAGTCGCCCGCATCACGGGGCGCAACGGAAATACTTTTTCCATCGACAAGCCGCTAATGGCTGACTGCATGGTCGCCAATAATGCTAAAGCGGCGACCGTTTTCCCCCTGGTCAGTGCCTACGACACCGAAGGCGCACGGATTGAGAATCTTGTTATAGACGGCAACAAAGAATCCAACATCGCTTTGAATGGCTGCCGGGGGGCCGGAATCTTTCTTTATAGAGCCTTTGGAACCGTCATCCAAGGCTGCGTAGTTCGAAATTACAACGGCGACGGAATCAGTTTCCAGCAGTCCAACGATGTCACCGTGGTTGACTGCATTTGCGAAGACAACGCTGCTTTGGGAATCCACCCGGGCAGCGGGTCACAACGTCCGCTCGTTCGCAATTGCATCGCTGGTCGTAATGGAACCGACGGGCTATTTTTGTGCTGGCGGGTCCGGCATGGATTGTTCCAGGATAATACCCTGGAAGAAAATGGGCGATTCGGAATTTCCATCGGGCATAAGGATTCCGACAACTTATTGCGTCGCAACGTAATCCGCTCGAACCGTCAGGACGGCGTCTTTTTCCGCAACGAGTCTTTGGGCATGGCCGCACATCGCAATCGCCTGGAAGAAAACACGATTGAAAACAATGGGACCAACGGAAAGGCCGCCGGCATCCGCATTCGAGGCCACACGAATGATCTGGTCTTCACGGACAATATCATTCGTGACACCCGCAGCGGCACAGCTAAGACTCAGACGGTCGGCATTCTGATAGAGGAAAATGTCGGACAGGTTATCCTTCAGGGTAATGAAATAGATGCCGAAACCGAAATTGATGATCGCAGGCCGGCCAAATCGAAAGAAGGAGCATGATTATTATGGGTTCTGAACAACGTAAGATTAAGCTGCTAATGTTCCTTGGCCTATGGGTCGCGGCACCCGCAGTTGCTGGCGAGAACTGGCCGCAGTTCAAATATGATTGCCGACGCTCCGGCGACGTGCCCGATAGGACCGTGACGCTGCCCCTCGGATTGGTCGGCGCAGTACCGCTGACGGACGCTATCTTTACCGCGCCGGTCGTGGCCGATGGACGCATCTACATCGTGGATGGTGCCGGGGTTACATTTTGCATCGACGCAGCGACGATGGATGTCCTGTGGAAGTTCCAGACCGGCGGCGGCAAAGCCAACTGCAATAACGTTTCATCGCCGGCCATCGCAGGCCGTTACCTTCACTTCGGCACGATGGCGGGGACCTACTACGTGCTTGACACCGCCAACGGGACAGTCGTCAAAGACATTGTCTGTGGTGAGCCGATCTTCAGCGCGCCGGTGGTAACGAATAATCGGGTATACTTTGCCACGCTCGGCTCGAAGGTCTATGCCCTTGAGCCTGACGGGACAATTCGCTGGGTCTGGGACTTCGTCAAAGAGGTTCTCACGTTTACCGGCAGCCGCTGGAGCGGCCAAGAGTGGTGCGCGCACAAGAAGGGACGCGCGACCTGGCGCGACCAGTTTTGCTGCTCAATAGATATCGCGGCGGACGGCAAAATGCTCGTCATTCCCGCCGGTGGCTCAGCCGTCTGCCTGGAAGACGCGGGCAGCCACGCGGAACTGCGCGGGATGGCGACGGTGCCATCTTACGCCGGCTCAGAGATGCCGGCTACCTTCGGGGTAAGCTTAGGCCAGCAAGGCCAGATATACCGGCAATGGCACCGCAGGGACAATACCGGTCGCGTGGAAATAATTCGGCTGCTGGGCAGCAAAACCCAGACTGATTATGTTGCCGGCACGGAAACAGAGATAAACCGGCCAGGACTACTGAGCTTCTGCTCGGTGAGCATCCGCGGCCAGGATGTTTACCGATGCCGGCCCGAAGAGGGCTTTGGTTTCTGCAAACATTCGCCCGGCAAGGCGGCCGAATATCTGGGCGGCTATCCATCCATCGCCTCGCCCGTTCTTCTTCGGGATATCGGAGTATACGGCGGCCTCGACGGCAGCCTTTACGTTGTGCCACTTTCCGGCGCTGGTAAGGCATGGTCATTTAAGACTGCTTTCGGTAAAGCAATCTCTGCGCCGGTTGCCGTGTGCGATGGCCGGATATATTTCGGCTGTGAGGACGGCTACTTGTACGTCCTGGGGCCGGAAGGTGACACACCGCTGCCGAGAAAGGACCTTCAACTGCACAAGATACGAAGTCCCTTTACCGGCGAACTTACCGACTCAGAGTACGATTGGTTCACCAACTTCGGCAACCAGGCCAGCACAAATTCTAACGACCAGGGCATAGGCCCGCCTTTTAAGATCAAATGGATTCGCCGATATGAAGGGACGTTCAAACATCTTCCCGTATGCGGCGGGGGACGGATGTACACGCACACCGCCGAAGGTCAGATTTTTGCCGTCGAGCAGGAAACAGGACGCTTATTATGGCGGCGATACTGGCCGGGCGTGCACATCTCTTTTACCTGCCCGATTTATTATAACGAGCGTCTGCTTGTCCCCCAGGCGGGAATGA
>CAZPJZ010000104.1:0-5272 GCA_964586995.1 uncultured Pirellulales bacterium
TCGCCAGATTTTTCTGGCGAGCCGAAGTCAAAACAAGGGATCGAACCGCAAGGATTTCCTGTAGTTATAGGCCCATCACAACCGCAAAACCATTGTGGTAACTACGTATTTTTGAGGGGCAACGGCGCTTCTTAGTCAAATGAACCGATACTTTAGCCGATGCCATAACGGTGAATTAAAGAAGTGATATTGGTTTTGGATGGGAGAGCCAGAATGTCAATAGAAAGTTGTACTGAGGATATGGTTGTTGTTAAGCTGCCTCCTGAACCAGAGATGCGCACGGAGCTCGATAGCGCCATGGAAATGGCAGGCTGTGAAGGCAATTACGACATGCTCATTGATTTTTCCGCCGCTGACATTGTGACTTCCTCCAGCCTTTCGAGACTGTTGAAGCTGCGCAAGCTATTGGTCGATCGTGGGCGCCGCCTGGTCCTTTTCGGCCTTGCGCCCAGTACCAGAGGTGTCTTTACCGTAACCAGATTGGACAGCGTTTTTGAATTCGCCGATGACAAGGCTGCGGTTCTGAACCGTGCATAAGTAGGGCGGTGCGCGTGCGGCTCGAACCGCATAGGTCATCGGTAAGGACGACCTTGGGACCGACCGTCACATCAGAGCCCTGCTCCAAAGCGCACCATCCCCTCGAAGCGCCAATGTCAATAGTCCTTGAGGTGCCTCATCCATTCGGGCCAATTTTCTGCCCAGACGCCGCCGGCTTTGGTCCACGGACCGGCGGTATCATACTGGCGATGCCACTTCAACAGCCACAACTCCTTAAGTCCAATCCGACGGACGGAGAAATCCACAAACGCCCCGTTGGTGTACCCGCTGTGGCGATTCAGACACAGCATCTTCATCGCATCGGTCGTCCAGTCACCTACCTGCCCCTGATACTGTGGAGGCTCATCGGTGTGGTGTGGTCGGGTATCCCACCAATAATCGTCCAGAAACAATGGTATATTACTTGCACCCCTGACATCGCATTTCCGCCAGTACCATTCGGCTGGTCTGCCGACCTGCTGCTGCCCCGGAGGATTAGTAACCCATATATTTATGCCGTAACTACCGTGATCAGCGTCGTCATTTGTCCAGGCCCCAAACGTGGGCTCACTTCCCAGGCCGCGCGGCTTCGTGGCGGTGGGGCAGCACAGAAGGTCCTTGTCATCCGAGTAGTATGGTCGGAGCACTACCATCCAACTGCCTTGATAGTCCCACCCGACGTTCCACCCTCTATGGAAATGACCCTCGTTCTGCTCCGTGTAAATCGAGAAGTAAAGGCCCCATTGGCGCAGGTTGGACTGACAGACGACCGCCTTTGCCTGCTTCTTTACCCGCTGCAAGGACGGCATCAATATCGCCATCAGCAGGGCGATGATGGCGATAACCACCAGAATCTCTATGAGTGTAAAGGCCCTGCGCCGGGCAGTGATGCTGGTTCTGTCGTGTGCCATTATCTTGTCAGTAGTCTTTGAAATGCCTTATCCATTCGGGCCAGTCTTGCGGGTGAACACCGCCTGCAACAGTCCAGGGGCCGGCCGTGTCGTACTGGCGATGCCACTTCAAGGTCCACAACTGCTTCAGTCCCACTTTTCTGACTGACCAGTCCATGAAAAGGCTGTTGACGCACGCATCGTGTCGGTCGATGCAGAACGTCCACATCGCCCCTGCCCTTGCAAAGGGTCTATCCTCATAGTCAGGCGGGTCATTATTGTGTCCCGGTGCCGCGTGGGGTATCCTGCAATCCACCAGCACGGGGACGTCAGCCGCCCCTCTCACAAGACAGCTCTGCCATAGAGGCGGACGCAAGGATGCTGACAAGTTGTTGCCAATCTCTGACGGAGCGGAAGTGAGCGCCCAGAAATTAACGCCATAGCTGCCAACAAACCAAGGTTTCTTCGGATACGTCAGAAACCAGGCCCAGGCCGAGCACTTATCGCCGAGATTCAGGCAGGCCGGGACTTCAGGGATCCGACCGTCTTTGGCCTTCGGAGCAGTCGGGCATAACAGCATCTGCCCACGGTCTTGTCGGTATGATCCGAAGTGATAATTGCCGTTTCGGTCCTTATGAACCCACGAAAAGAACGGTCCGAAAAACTCGTCCCAACTAAAGAACTGACCGTTGTTGTCGGCGGCATACATGGCGCATAGCTGGCCCCACTGGCGAAGCTTCGATTGACAGGCCACCGCCTGGGCTTGTCTCTTGGCGTTCTGCAAAGCCGGCACCAACAGCGCCATCAATAGCGCGATGCTGGCAATGACTACCAGAAGCTCCAACAACGTAAGGGCCCGGCGTGCACGCATGGCTTTTTTCTCCTTCCCCTGCAAGCAAGCCTTTAGCTAAACGCCCCTTTCCCGTGGCGACTAGATGCATTCCGCCGATATATGTTGCGTCTTCATTATAACCCGAACAACCGTGCCGGAGCAAGAGTTTCCTGTAAGATTTTTTTATCCGTCAATATCCGAGCTTTCAGCCAACCATGAGGCGGGCCCGCAAAAATTTGGCGGATTTCTCGCATGAGAATTGCATCGAACAAAGGCCCGGCGGTCACTATGCCTTGTGTGTAGACGTTGGCACCACCGTATTATGCGAAAGACCGCTCCACACCTGCGACCAGAGACCGCGGTAATCTACAGGATACGACGTCCGGCTGCGCCGGGGCTAACTCTCAGTAGTCTTTGAAATGTCGCATCCATTCGGGCCAGCTTTCCGGCCGGACGCCGCCAGCCTTGGTCCAGGCTCCTGCCGTATTGAAGTTGCGATGCCACTTCAGCGTCCACAACTCTTTCAGCCCGACTTTTCTGACCGAATAGTCCATAAAGGCGGCATTGACGGATCGCCGATGCCGATTGATGCAGAAACGTTGGATGGACTCGCGGCAACCACAGGGAAAGGCCGCTTTCTCATCTTCATGCTGCGGCGGCCTGTCGGTGGATTTGACCCAGGCGCACCACCACCAGCCATCCAGAAACACCGGCACATCGCCCGCACCCGTGATCGCTGTGTTTCTCCAGAAGTAGGGACGAACGCTCGGCTGTGGCCCGCCTATAATAATGGAAGCAGTCTCTTCGGGCACCGCCAGCCAACTGTTGATCCCATAGCTGCCGTAAAAGAGATCCGTAATCCGCTGGTCTCTGGGCTGCAGCTTGAACTTGCCCCAGGCCAAGAATGTTCCGCCTGCCACGTTGCGGTCGGGTCTTCCAAAACTTATGCCAGCTTGACCAACGGGGTCCGCCAGTTTCGCGGCCATCGGGCAACAGCGTATGCCTTCGGTACCGGCACAGTACTGCCGCATCGTATACATCCAATGATTCGGCGTGGCCAGTCCCCAGAACTCCTGCCTGGGCAGACGCCCGTCCTGGTCGTCAGTATATATCCTGAATATAGTGGCCCATTGCCTCAGGTTGGATCGACAGACTACCGCCTTGGCGTGCTGCTTGGCGGCCCGCAAGCTCGGCAACAGCAGTGCCATAAGCAGCGCCAGCACTGCAATCACTACCAACAGCTCGATTAGTGTGAAGCCCGTTAGAAGTCGGCACTGACTGTGACCACTGCCACGAGCCAAGCCACTTTCTAACGGGCTGAACCACTTTTTGTGCATCGCTGCATTTTCCCACTCAAGGGGCACTTGCCAGCCGATTTTTCCACCCGAGGATGATGCACCTGCTAGTTCTATCCCGCCTAATCGTACGCCAGACCTTCGGTCAACGCAATCCTTTTCTGGGTCTTGCCGTCGCTGCCTACACGGCGCCAGGCTGACTTATCTCGAATGCTTAGCGGAGCCAATTCTCTGCCAGTAAAGCCATGTCAACCATGTCCACACCTCGGTCCTGATTCAGGTCCCCCACGCCCACAGCATCCAGCCGGTCTTGCAGATTCTTAAGAAGTCGGTTGATGATGACCACCGTGTCGGATGTTGTAAGCTGACTATTGTCGGTGACCGTTAGCTCAATCACTTCTTCTGCGCGGCCCAATGCTCTTGTTTGGCAGATTGGCTCTGGGCCGGAGTAGATGACCACCTCATCGGGCAGTCTCTTCCATGTGTACAATATGATCTGGCCGTCCGGGTCTTGCGAATGACTGCCATCCAGAGTGACCTGTTCATTGGCGCTGGCAACGATGTCACTTCCAGCATCTGCCACAGGAAGACCAGTCGCTGGTTCCTCAATTATGGCGACGCTATGGCTGGAGCCAGCGGCGACGGCAATCACATTCCTAAGCGAAGGCACGTTGCATTGTCCCTGGTCATTGATCCCCCAGGCCACTACCGAGCCGTCAGATCTAAGAGCAAGACTGTGAGATGCACCAGCCGTAATCGCCGCAAAGTCGTTGCCTTCGGGCACATCACACTGGCCGAAGTCATTGTTGCCCCATGCTACAATTGAACCATCCGCCTTGAGAGCGAGGGCATGGCTGCGGACAAACCCACCTGCGGCAATGGCAACATAGTCGCTGCCGCCGGGTACCCAACATTCCAAATACCTGGAAGCCCCCCATCCTCGAAGCCAACCGTCCGATTTTTGAGCGATACTGAACTGAAACCCGGCTGCAATGGCAACAAAATCCCTGTTAGAGAGTATGTCACACTGCCCATAATGATTGCTGCCCCACGCGACAATCGTACCGTCGGATTTGAGAGCCAGGTTGTGATCGTGTCCGGCAGCAATGGCGATGAAGTCGTTGCCAGCAGGGACGTCACACTCGCCGTTGCCGTTGTAGCCCCAGGCTTTGAGCGAGCCGTCCGCTTTGAGGGCAAGACTATGCACGGTTCCAGCGGAGATAGCAATGTAGTCATTGTCTGGAGGCGAATCGGATTGCCCATGGTTGTTCTGGCCCCAGCCCACAATAGACCCGTCGGCCCTAAGAGCCAAACTGTGCTTGAAGTTCGCCGAAATGGCCACGAAGTCATTGCCTTGAGGCACATCACATTGTCCATAGTAATTCCACCCCCACGCCACAATGCGCCCAGCAAAAGCCGGTTCGCAAAAGCATAAGCCGGCGATCAACAGCACGGTAATCGTAAGTACAAACTCAGATTTTAATCCTCTACTTTCCATTTTCCGCTCCTTTCAGAAGATTCTCATAATGTCATAACAAAACGCCTGAAACATCCAGGCCGCTCAGAAGGTCATCTGCACCTAAACGGTCTGGTATGCCTGCCTTACTAAATTCCATAGGCTCCCTACGTAAACTCCAGGATAACGCATCCCAGAGCGCAAATCTATTGTGGTAACTACGTATTTTTGGGGGGCTACAGAAATAAATCTGGGGCGTGAG
>CAZPJZ010000104.1:5282-7208 GCA_964586995.1 uncultured Pirellulales bacterium
GTTGTTCCGGCAGAGTATTTGTTCCGTAATTGCCAATATGGCGGCAGTCGGCAGAAAGACTTTACAGAAAATTTACAATTTCAAGTGTAAGAAGCAGCCCCGGATTACGTCTATTAGTAGTGGGCATAGGTGGTCTCAGACGAGACCGCCGCAAAGTTTGACAAAATACAGGCATGAAGCATGATAGTTCTGTACAGTAAGCGTGGACTCACAACGGTTCTGAGCGAGCCGACTTTCCGTTGCGTGTCATCGGAAAGAAAAAGGCCCAATCGATGCCGGATTCAGACCCTTTCTGCGCGCGGGTGCCGCCTCTTGCCTACTGATAGCCCGAGCAAGTTTTCAGTCACCTCCGAAGGAGACGCCCGCCGCGACGATACAGCCGGGGGCCAGGCCACGGGCTTAGCCCCGGCTGTTCCTTATTTGCCCACGTAACAAGCCCATCCCTTAGGTACCCGGATTAGCTGCCAAAGGTGCGCTCCTACTTGCGCGGCCGGGAGAAATCGCTGAGCGAACATCTCAATTCGGCATTGATCCATCTTGCCGTTTAGGGAAGGGCTGGAACTATCGCTGACCAGCCGGTCTCATTGCCATACAGGTCGCGCGCCTTGACGCGGAAACGGTGGCCCTGATTGCGTCTGCCAACCTTGACCGTATATGTGCGTGAGCTTTGCCAGGTGCTGCTAAAACCTGCCTCAGTTGTGCATTGAAAGTAATACTGTACAACGCCGCTTTCATCCGTGGCTTCAGCGGCTGTCATAGTAGCGTAGTAATCGAAGGTTCCGCCGCCTCCGTAGGTTTCGTGAGGTTCCACTTGCCATTTCATCGGGTCCGGCAGCGGAGGCTTCAGATCAACCGTAACGGCGGTGGAGGGCAGCGTGGTATTCTGTCTGGGCGACTTGTCGCGAGCTCGGACCACAAAAGTGTACAAGTCTTTCGACAAGAACTCGACTTGATAGATGGGACTATCTTGCCAGTTGCTGCTATAGGCCGGATGCGACGTACATTCAAATTGATACTCCACGCCGCTATCATCGACCGCTGCTGTGGCTGTCATCTGGATGGAAGTGGCCGAGGTCGCATGAGGCTCGGTCTGCCAGGTCGCCGGGTTGGGACTCGGCGGCAGGGTATCCTCGCGAGGCGTAGTGGCGCCGAACCGATCCGACCAGCTCGTGGTTTGAAGGTTGCCCCGGTTGCGGGCCCTTACCCTGTACCAGTAGAGTGTCTGAGGCGAGAGACCGGTCACCTCCCACATGGCCTGCTCACCGGGCGGAAATGAAATCCAGCCACTATTAGTATCCGGATGATAGTAGTCTTCGAAGTAGTACTCCACGCCGCTACCGTCAGTGGAGGTCGCCGTTGTGGCAACCATGGCGACTGAATAGGGCGAGGTCGGGTAAGGCGCCATCGCCCAGGTCATCGGATTCGGCAGCGGGGGTGTTGGAGGTGGCGGCTCGGCGCCCCACCGGCCGGCCAAAATGGAAAAGTCTCGGAAATTGACGCGACCATCTCGATTGAGGTCCTCGGCCAGCAGCACTTGCTGTCGGGGCCACTTGTCCGCGAACAGCAGCAGGTCGCTGTAGTCAACCAAGCCGTCATGGTTCAAGTCGGCGATGTTACCCGCCTCGGAAAGTGACATACTGGCCTGAGGCGTACCGCCATACGCTCCTATATTGGTTCGTTTACCGTGCGGCCAAAGTTCCGCCGTCCAATCAGAATTAGGGTCGCCGGCGTCGATGCAGCGGCTGGTGACATCATCGACGGTCCAGGTTCGGCTGTGCGCATCCCATCGGCCAATTTGCGATTGCAGATGATAGTCACCGTCCACCCAGAAATCGTCGCTTTGCTGGGCAGTGCCGTTGTTGTCCCAGTAACCCTGGACGGCAAAAAAGGGATCGACGATGATGTCCCCGGGCCCGACCGTGGCGC
>CAZPJZ010000105.1:0-7175 GCA_964586995.1 uncultured Pirellulales bacterium
CACAAGTTAGGTCCTCGCTGGTCGCACGCTCTCTGGCTGATTCTACTTGTCCGCATGGTGCTGCCGTGGACACCACAAAGTCGGGCCAGCATCTTTAACCTGATACCGCAGTCGGTCCCTCAGCCGGATAATCGGGTAGGGTGGGGCTTGCCTCACCACTTGCCTGATGCTGGGCCAAAGCCCACAGTACATACTTCCGTTGCAAGCGGCGATACCCCTGCTTCCGCAGGGGCAAGCTCACAGCCAGCAGTGGCCGTGCCCCAACCCGACCTTCAGGAGACAAAACAGCCCAAAACCGCCTTTCCCCGAGCTGCCAATATACTGCCATTGATTTGGCTGGTAGGAGCGCTGGTCCTGGGGATCTATATTTGCGCAACTAATTTTGCTCTCTTGCGGATTGTCCGCCGGGAACGCCCCTTGACCGACCAGAAGATTCTCGATCTGGTGGAAGACTGTAAGGCTGAGATGGGCATCCGAACCGTCCTGGGCGTAGTGGCAACAGACAAGGTCAGAAGCGCCTGCCTCTTTGGCTTTGTCCGGCCGCGCCTGCTGCTGCCGAAAGCCATGATTGGGGCGCTCAGCCGCGAGGAATTGAGATACGTTTTTCTGCATGAGCTGGGGCATCTAAAACGGCACGATATTTACTTGGGCTGGCTGACCAGTATCTTACAGGTCTTACACTGGTTTAATCCTTTGGTCTGGCTGGCCTTTTATCGAATGCGGGTCGATAGAGAATTAGCCTGCGATGCCCTTGTACTTGCCCGCACACAGGCTGATGAGTCAAAAAATTATGGCCGAACCATTGTTAGCCTTTTAGAGCGTTTTTCACAAGCCCGGCGGTTGCCCGCTATGGCGGGAATTTTAGAAACCAAGACACAATTAAAAAGGAGGATTACCATGATTGCACAATTCAAAAAGAACTCATACCACTGGTCGGCTTTAGCTGTAGCCCTGATTATCCTCCTGGCGTGTATTGGTCTGCCCGACGCTAATCGAACTAAGGCAGCGGACGCCACTGCCACTGGGCCCGATACCGTCGCCGACGCCCCTTCCGCCGATGCTCGACAGCAGGGTCCAATCACCCGAGAACTCAAGATCGATATCGTGTTCAACACCACCTTCTCCTTGAGCCGTGACGGCAGCAAGATCGTCTATTGGAATCTTAAGGATAGCAGACGGAACCTTGTTGTCCGTAACCTCACTTCGGGTGAAGATACCGAAATCACACACCACCCGGCTGGACACACTTGGGTGCCGGTGTTTTCTCCAGATGGCAACCGTGTCGTCTACACATGGGAGGGAGGAGGGGCCCCCCACAGCCTGCACACCGTGTCTCTCCAGACAGGTGAAGTCCGCTGCCTCCATTGCAGCGGGTTTGCCAGCGACTGGTCGAGAGACGGGCGATTCATTCTGCTCTCCACCGCTGGGAGAGTCAGAGACTGCATTCTGTCCATCGACGGGGACACTGTCGAAAAAGTGGACTTACCGATTCCCGAGGGGTCCAGTGGCTGGCGATTCTCTCACGACAGCAAATACGTAAGTTATTCCCATAACGGAAACCTCTATTTGTACCACCTGGGGGACAAAGAAGTGACCCAAATTACGAAGGGGTCAAGCGACGATACTCAGCCACTATGGGCCGCCGATGGAAAGATACTTGTTTTCCTCAGCCGTTGGGGCTTTGGCCCAGAGCCGGATCTTTGTTTCCTGCCCATCGCTGACGGAAAAGCAGTCGGTGACGTGCATGTTATCAGGCCGGATCTCGGCGACGATGTTGAGTTGTATTCGCTTAGTGAAACAGGGCGGCTACTTTATAGACGCAATCTCCAGGACAGAAATATCTTCTCGACAGTGCTCGATCATCAAACAGGTCAGCCTTCTGGCGAACCAGTGAAACTGGCTGCTGGCTCGAACGCCATCTGGTCGCCGGATGGCAAAAAAATCGCTTACATCACCAAAGGAGTGCTTCATGTGATGTCTGCTGATGGCACCAACGGCCAAGAGATCATAAGCGTCAACTTCCCTGACACGGGAACGTACGCATGGTCTGCCGACGGTGACCACATTTACATTCAGGAACTCCGAAAAGGTGGTATTGAGACCTGCGCGATCTCAATATCGACCAAGGAAAGGCGAACTGTTTTCCCCAGGGATAGGAGTATAAAAGCTACACACCTGACCTGTTCTCCCGATGGCAGGCGCCTCGCGTTTCTACGGCCCGCCCCGCCCTCAGGAAAGAACCAGGTCTTCATCGTGGACGTCGATGGGGCGAATCTGCGTAAGCTCACATCCTACGAGGATGGCTACGTCTATTATCCGGCCTGGTCGCCTGATGGAAAGCAGATTGCGGTTGAATATGGGCAGGGCAGTGGAATAAAGACCCTCTCGGTCATCTCGGTTGACGATGGAACCACCAGGGAGCTCTTTCGAGGTCGAACCCCCGCAGAGCGGTTTTATCGGAAATCCTGGTCTCCTGATGGTAGCAAGATTATGTGGGCATCCGGGGACGGAACACTACGAATAGGCCAAGTATTAGACGGAAAGTATAACACGCTCAAAGTGAGTGACCGCGTGGTATACGCGTGTCATTGGTCCCCCGAAGGGGCAAAGATGTTGTTCTGCACGTGGGGCGACGTCCGGCAACTGATAATAATGGACAATTTCTTGCCGGCGGAAAAATGACCCCCAGTGCAGAGCGGATAGCGTTTAGCGTATACGCTGTACGCTACCCAGCCTGTGGACTCCTGCTTTCGGGCTTGTTGCCAAACAGGAGATTGCTTCGTCGCTTCGCTCCTCGCAATGACAAAAGGCTCAATTTCAGCGTCATTGCGAGGCCTGCGAAGCAGGCCGTGGCAATCTCAAGGGCACCCAGAGTAGTTCAGCAACAAGCCCTCTCGCAGTAATGACAGGGCCCGGTTTTACATTCGCTTATCTCGTGGGCCGCTGTACATATTGGTATTGTCTTGGAACCGGGCGAAGAAGGTGCTGGGACGGTCGCCAATATGTCATACGATGAATGCGGCTTACTGTAAACAGTCCACGGCTGATTATCAACTCAAGGACCCGCAGTCCACTGTCCTGCCCGGCCGGCCACACGGCAGAAATGGCCGTCGTTGGCAGAGATTACTTGCAAAAGCAAGCACTTTTGTGTTAGTCTTAAGGTTGTTCTAAGACACGGAGGCAGGTTTAGGCGACTTGAGTGCCGCCGCATTTGTGAGTACCGCTGAGGCTCGGCAATACTCTCAGAAAACCTGAAAAATCGTGTAACAAAAATATCGGTCGCGCGTCGGTTATAGGCAGTAGAGGTGGTCTCTGCACAGATGGCATCCAAGCCCATGCTTTTTCGAAGGGCCGCAAGAATGAGAACGCACAGTCGTTTCGCAGTCGTACTTATGGCAGTGGTGTTAGCGTCGATGCACATGGCATTGGCTGACTCCTACGACCTCAGGGTCGATGGTTACGTTACCTCGGTCAAAAATCAACAGGGCGGCACCTGCTGGACGCATGGGACAATGGCTTCCATGGAGAGTAACCTGTTGATGACGGGCAACTGGGCCGCTGCGGGTGAGAGCGGCCAGCCCAATCTTGCAGAGTACCACCTTGACTGGTGGAACGGCTTCAATCAGCACAACAACGATGACCTCGTTCCGCCGACCGGCGCCGGGCTTGAAGTGCACATGGGCGGTGACTACCGGGTCTCGGCAGCCTATCTCAGCCGGGGCGAGGGCGCCGTCAGGGACTCTGACGGGCAGTCCTTTGACAATCCGCCGCCAAGATACAGGGATACTTATCACCGCTATTATGCCCGTGATATCGAGTGGTACACCATCAGCGAGGACCTGACCAACATCGACATCATAAAGAAAAGGGTCTGGAGCGAAGGTGCCGTAGCCACCTGCATGTGTTATTCCGCGGGATTCATCAGTGGTACCAATCACTACCAGCCCCCGTCCAACGCTCTGCTGCCCAATCACTCTATTACCATTGTGGGCTGGGACGACGATAAAGTTACCCAGGCTCCGGAAAAAGGGGCGTGGCTCTGCAAAAATAGCTGGGGCCCCTCGTGGGGCGAGTATGGCTATTTCTGGATTTCCTACTACGACAAATATTGCTGCAAAGACCCTGAAATGGGCGCGGTTTCCTTCCAACGCGTCGAGCCCTTGGCCTACGACCACATTTACTACCACGATTACCACGGCTGGCGAGATACGTTGAAGGACTGCACCGAAGCATTCAACGCGTTCACCGCTACAGACTGCCAGACTATCCGAGCGGTCAGCTTCTACACAGCCGCCGACTATGTCACTTACACAGTGAAAGTCTATGGTCGCTTCGAGGACGGCGAGTTGCTCGACGAGCTTTCTACTGAATCCGGTGCTATCGACTACACAGGCTTTCATACGATAGACCTGACCACGCCTGTACCGCTCGAGCCGGATGATGACTTCTACATTTATCTCAGACTTTCTGCCGGTGGCCATCCCTACGACCGTACCTCAGACGTGCCGGTGCTGTTGGGCAAGCTATCGGCTGAAAGCGGCCCTGATGATGTGCAGGGGCTCTCAGCCTCAGACTACTGGCGACTGGGAAAGCTCAACCTGGAGGCTTACCTGGGCACAATCGTAACCTCGGCATCCAGCCCCGGCCAAAGCTATTGTCGTAGCGGCTCGATGTGGCTGGACCTGTATGATCTCGACAATACGGCTAATTTTTGTATCAAGGCACTGGCCAATAAGACGGTTCTGCAAGCCGTGTCTCCACTGGATGGAGCCAGCGGCGTGAGCACCGATGCAATACTCAAGTGGAAGCTGGGGCCGAAAGCTGATTCTGCCGATGTGTACTTCGGCACTAATTACAATGACGTCAACGATGCAACCAACTGTTTGCCGGTGGGTACCAGCGCCTACAAGGGTAATCTCGCTTTTGGTGCGGACAGCTATGATCCCGGCGGCCTCGAGCCGAACACAACCTACTATTGGCGAATCGACGAAGTCGGCGAGAACGGCACCAACGCTCGTGGCAAGGGCAAGATTTGGAGCTTCACCACGGCCAAGATCGTGCACGTTCCGGCTCAATATGCCACCATTCAGCGAGCAATCGATTTGGCCGGACAAGACGTTACCATCATAGTTGCTGGCGGTACATACAAGGAGAACATCGTTCTGAAGGGCAAGAACCTGACCGTTACTTCCGCCAATCCGGACGACCCGGCCGTTGTGAGGGCTACTATTATCGACGGGCGCCGCCCCACGCCTACGGTGACATTCTCCGCGGCAGAAAACAGCCGCTGTGTGCTGACCGGTTTTACCATCACCGGCGGAAAGGCGGGCATCTCCTGTCGGGATGCGTCCCCGACCATCAGCAACTGCACCATCATTGAAAGCCAGGTACCTGCAATCGAGATGTGGCACGGCAGCGGGCCTGAAATTACCAATTGTGCCATCGTCGGCGATGTAATAGTCCGGGCAATCGCACAAAATCTGGCCACCGGGCAAAGATACGACTATCTTGGCCGTGCCGTTAGTTACGCCAAGGCCGGCGATGAAATCGTGGTCAGCCAGGGTCTCTGCCAGGGCGGCATAAATTTCGCAGGCAAGAACTTGACGGTCCGATCGGCCGACCCCAGTGACCCCGCCGTTGTGGCAGCCACGGTGATTAGCGGCGGCAGTCGGGGCGTGACTTTTGCCGGCGGCGAAGATACAAGCTGTGCGCTCAAAGGCTTTACCATTACCGAGGCAAACACCGGCATCTATTGCTCCGCCGCGGCACCAACCATAATTAACTGCTTGATAGCAGGTAATAAAGGAGCGGGCATCAAGTTGTGGAACAGCAGTAATCCGACAATCACCAACTGCAGCGTCGCCGGCAACGCAGGACCCGGCATCGAGATGTGGGCATCGCGCGCCGGACGCTTTGTCCGGTACAACTACGCCACCGTAACAAACTGCGTCATTGCCGGAAATCGCCGGCAGGGCATCTGGGGCGATTTGCCAAAGGTTACCAACTGTACCATTGTGCAGAATCTGGGCGTTGGCATCGCCAGTACGGCGCCAACTGTCACAAACTCCATCATCTACTACAACGGCAGGCAAGCCGGCGGTGTGCAGATAGAAAGTGATTCGGCCAAAGTGACCTACAGCAACGTCCAAGGCTCGTGGACAGGAACCGGAAATGCTGACGTCGATCCGTGCTTTACCTGGCCCGGATATTGGGCCGACGCCGACAATCCGGATGTCTCCGTCCAGCCGAATGACTCCAATGCCATTTGGATTACGGGCAATTATCATCTGCTGCCAAACTCGTTGTGTATTGACGCCGGTAATCCGAATTCGACAGCGCAGCCGGACGAAACGGACTTTGACGGCAATCCTCGCGTGACAGGCAAGGCCATCGATATGGGCGCCTTCGAGTCGCAACCTGTGCTGGAACTTTCCGAACATGAGTTCGAATTCGAAGCCATCGTGGGCTTCCCCGCCCCATCCAGGCACGTACTTATACTGCGCAACAGCGGCGTAGGGACGCTCCAGTGGCAGATCGAGTATGATTGTCCCTGGTTGAAAGCCGACCGTACCGCTGGTTCTTGCAGCGGCGAAGGAATCGCCGTCGTGCTGCAAGCAGATGCCACCAGCCTTGCTGCGGGCAGCTACGCGTGCGAAATAACCATTTCTGCCGCTGCTGCCACGAACAGCCCGCAGATTGTCCCCATCAGGCTGCTTGTCCGCAGGATATGCTTGCCGGACACGCCGCCGTACGCGCAGCAGTATGCGGATTTTCTGGCGTATGCCGCTGCCGGTTCCGATCCGAGCTGCTGGTGTGAGCCGCCCGACGGCAGCGGCTATCAGTGCGACGGCGACGCGGATCGTGCCACACAGACGCCCATTCGGTATCGGGTATTCACCAACGACCTTCAATGTCTCATCGACAATTGGCAGAAGAAGATAACCGATCCGACCATCGATCCCTGCTGTGATTTCGACCACCGGGCTGAAGGCAGCCAGCAGTACCGGATATTCACCAACGATTTGGCTATCCTGATTGCTAACTGGAAGAAAAAGTCTTCCGACCTTCCCGGCGATTGTCCCAGACCCGACGGGCCGTGAGCCCCGCGAGCCGGGCCTATCCCGCACCGCCCGAACACGGCGGGAAATACAGTACAGGCTCATTGAGTCCGCAGG
>CAZPJZ010000106.1:0-7083 GCA_964586995.1 uncultured Pirellulales bacterium
CAATTTGAGAGTCTGAAACTACCTTTGTTGATACTGATATGCTTGCCGCTTTGCCTTATCGGCATGGTTTTTGGCCTGTATTTTTCCGGTATGGCGATAGGCGCTACCGTTGCTATTGGCCTTCTTGTAGTAGTCGCTGCAACAATGAACGATGGGGTTCTGTTGCTAACGTATGCCGAAGATTTAACAAGCAGGCAGAACCTGCCGAGCTTGCAGGCCATATTTGAAGCATCTAAAATTCGTTTTCGGCCCAGAGTAATGACAACGCTTACCACAATCGCTGGATTTATCCCGTTGGCGCTGAACCTTGGCGAAGGCGGCGACCTGCTTCAGCCGATGGCGGTTGCAGCAATAGGCGGACTTGTTTTTGAAATTGTGGCGGTATTGATATTGATGCCGTGCATTTACACAATTTTTCAAAGATAAAAAAATAACTCCAATAGGGCGATTTTTTGATAACGAAAAAGACAGGAAGCATAGTTATGAAGAAGATTCAAATTTTAGGTACCGGTTGTCCGAAGTGTAAGAAACTGGCGAAGAATGCCGAAGCGGCCGCAAAAGAACTGGCCGTTGAGTACCAACTTGAAAAGGTCACCGAAATCAACGAGATAATGAAGTTCGGTGTGATGATGACGCCGGCACTGGCGATAGATGGCCAGGTAAAGGCCGTCGGCAAGGTCGTCTCACCGGATGAAATCAAAAAAATGCTTATGTGAGGACAGCATTATGCGCGGACAAGAACAATGTTGCAGTGTTTCGCCGAAATTAATATTTGCCTGTTCGGGATGTGTTGATGTCGGTGAGATCGCCGACCGTGCAGCAAGAAAGATGACAAGAGAAGGCACTGGCAAGATGTTCTGTTTAGCTGGCATCGGCGGGAGAATCGAGCCGATTGTCCAGCAAACAAAGGCTGCGTCAAAGATACTGGCACTCGATGGCTGCCAGATGGATTGTGTAAAGAACTGCCTTGAACAAGCTGGCTTTGGTCAATTCGAACACTTTCGCGTCACCGACCTGGGCATGGAAAAAGGCAAAACTCCGGTCGATGATAAAAACATTGCCAAGGTAGCTGCCAAGGCAAAGCAAATGCTGAGCTAAAAAATGGAAAGACAAAACGTTGTCATCTCACTGGACATCCAGCAGTTGCAGCAGGTCGAACGTATCGTGCTGGATGATGACCGCGAAATGGCCCTGACGTTCGTCAAGAATGTCATCAAGCCGGCTGTCCATGCGGCTCTCGGCAAAGGGCATTGCAAGCCCATATTCGAGTGGCAACGGGCGGAGAATATAAGAATTCAGCCGCCACCGATTAAGGAATGAGATAACAGCGATGAACACGATGACATCCGTGTCTTTGATTCTGTGGGCGACAGCCGTAGCAGGCTGCCATCGAGCTGAACCCGGCAGATCTTCCTTGCCTGCGGATGCAACGATGCGAGCAGACTCTGGGTTTACTGCGGTTGGGCAGGCCTCTGCGCCAAAGAAGGACGTTGACGCCAGTGTGGTTCAAGGCGCAGCGTCTTCGGACCTTCGTGTGGTTATCTATTACTTCCATCCCACGTTCCGCTGTGCTGCCTGCCTGCTGGCTGAGTCACTCGCCCATCAGGTGGTGCAGGAAAAATGGAACGATGCAGTCGACCAGGGCGCGCTGCAGTGGAGACTTGTTAATTTTGATGTGGCTGAGAACAAGTTGCTGACGAGATTATTCGAGGTCGACTCCAGTGCAGTGGTAGTGGCTGCTGTTCGTGGCGACAAACCCATCCGCTGGGAGAAGATCAGCCAGGTATGGCAACGCGTTCAGCAGCCGGATACCTACAGAGAACTTATTCATGAGCAGATCATGAAACTCTTGTCAGACGAATAAAGGTTCAAAGTGACCTGTGTGCTATGTGAGTGTGATATTCACGAAGCTGCGGCTGGTCGCCCAGTGCCCGTGTATTGGCGGTCGTCCGATACACCCTTTGCTGCTGTTGGCAATCGTCGCCGGCATCTGGTTGCTTGTAAGCTGGATAAAACGGGTGGTCAAGAAGAGAGGTGATACGTTTATGAACAAGATCGGGAAAATTGCAATTGTTGTAGTTCTAATTGGTGCGGTTGCTGCCGTGATTGCCGTCAAGCATAATAAGTCGCGCCAAGAGACGGGAGCGGCCGTAGATGTGCCGTCTGCCCGCCAGGAAGTGGCTACACAAAACCAGCCGGCTCAGCTCGTGGGTAAGGGTCTGCCTGCGCTGATTGATATCGGCGCCGGCACGTGCATCCCCTGCAAGTTGATGGCTCCAATCCTCGAAGAGCTAAAAAAAGAGCTTGAGGGTAAGGTTATAGTTCAGTTTATTGACTTGAACAAATACCCGGGCGCAGCTAAGGAATATCGAATCAACGTAAGGCCTACCCAGATTTTCTACGATGCCTCGGGCAAAGAACTTTTTCGACATGAAGGTTTCTACTCCAGGCAAGACATTCTTGCAAAATGGAAAGAGCTTGGCGTTGATCTAACAGGACCCAGTTTGCAATCGCCTACATTCGAGCATCTTTCGCCAGTTAAGCCTGATGGTGATCCCGAAGAAGACAGCACAACAGTCGCGCAACCACAAACGGAGCTTGTTTCTGGGTTACGCGGCTTGTCGCCGTCGCCAAAGTCGCAGGCTGTCAATGATATGTATCCTGGTTTGACGATAGGAGCATTTACCTACGCGGTCGCTTCTGAGCTTCCGGAAGGAGTAGTACTCAAAGCCGGTAATCTTATTATCAATGAAAATGAGCTAATCGAAGAGATCAACGAGGCCGATGAGCAAATGCGGCCGCAGTTAAAGAAAAACGCCTTTTTTGTTCTCGAACAAACCGCAACACTCAAGTTGATTCTGGCTGAGGCAAAAGCAGATGCAGCCAAAAGCAGCAAGGACATCTCGCAGAACAACGACCAGACAATTATCCAAGAATATGTGGCGACTTTGGTCAAGAATATAGAAGTTGACGATTCAGAAATCCTCTATTTCTACAATAGCAATAAAGACGCCCTTGGCGGTGCTTCACTGGCGCAGGTCAAGCCGCAAATCCAGCAATTTCTTCTTCAGCAGAAACAGCAGGAGTTCATCAACAAATACATCCAGAACATGGGCCAGAGAGTGCGGATCGAAATTTCCGCTCCCTGGCTAAAGGCTCAAGCAGCCCTGGCAAAAGACAATCCGGTTGACAAAGCACGCGCAAGCGGGATGGTTTCACTTGTCGATTTTGGCTCCGCCGGCTGTGTGCCGTGTGACATGATGGCACCAATACTTGATAGGCTCAGAGAAAAATATAGGGGAGAAGTTAACGTTCTCTTCATTCACGTAGGAGAGGAACCGATACTCGCATCGCGTTATGGCATCCAGTCGATTCCTGTCCAGATTTTCTTCGATAAGACCGGAAAAGAAGTCTTTCGGCATACGGGCTTTTTCCCGCAGGAACAGATCGAGAGCAAACTGTTTGAAATGGGGGTCAAATAGCAGATGGAGAGACTTTTTACGACTCTTACGCACGCGGTCGAGGGGACACCTGTCATAGCTCTGATTGCGGCGTTTATATGGGGCATACTCAGCATCCTGCTCAGCCCATGTCATTTGGCCAGCATTCCACTGATTGTAGGATTTATCGACCAGCAGGGACAAATGTCCACAAAGAGAGCTTTTATTATCTCGGTATTGTTTGCAGTCGGCATATTGATAACGATCGCCGCTATTGGTCTTATCACTGCCGCAGCCGGGCGAATGTTAGGCGACGTTGGACGTTACGGAAACTACTTCGTAGCGGCAATTTTCTTTGTGGTCGGTTTGATACTGCTGGATGTTATACCGCTTCCGTTTGGCGGGCCGGCGCAGATTGGCATGAAGCGAAAGGGAATGCTGGCTGCTTTCATTCTTGGCCTGGTGTTCGGAATCGCACTGGGGCCGTGCACGTTTGCCTATATGGCCCCAATGCTGGCCGTCACGTTCAAAACAGCGGCGACAAATCTATTGTACGGTTTATCCCTTTTGCTGGCTTACGGCGTCGGACATTGCTCTGTAATTGTTTTGGCCGGAACCTGCACGGAACTTGTGCAGCGATATATGAACTGGAACGAAAAATCCAAAGGAGCATTGATTCTGAAGAAGATTTGCGGTGTCCTGGTACTACTCGGAGGGATTTATCTTATTTACGTTGCCGCTTGATACACTACCGGGTGCCCGGCACAGACGGGCGGCCCTTTTAGCTTCAACCTTTGGAAAGGAATGACTATGACAAAGTCAAAAATTAACCTGATAGTCGATGCCCTGAATGCTGCTGTGCGTGGCTGCCATCGCAGGCATCGGCCCGATAATCAAATATGTGCTTGTCCCGGGACAAGCACCGTGGGCTATTTGCGGCCGCAACGTTGAACTGTTCTTCTTAGTAAATTAGGAGGTGCAAAAATGGATCGCAGGGTTTTTATGAGCAAGACACTCGCAGCCGGCGCTTCTGCAGCGCTGGCGTCGGGCTTTGCCAAAGCGGCTCAGGACAGAGCTATCCGGATTGTGGGAGTTTCATGCAGCCCGCGCAAGGGAAAGACAACCGCCACGGCGGTCAAGGTAGCCCTGGAAGCTGCCAGAAGCGTCGACAAGCGTATCAAGACTGAGTTGATAGACCTTGGTGGTCTTCAGATCTCCGGGTCGCTGGGCGGCACTACCTCCGCAGATGCCAAGCAACCTGAAGACGATTTCGAGCTTGAGGTATTGACCGCGTTAAAGATTCCTGTGCCCGACGGTTTGATCATCGGCTCGCCGAGCTACTTCCGCAGTATGAGCGCCCTGTGCAAGGCGTTTCTGGAACGCATTGCTGTACTTCGCGAGCCTACGCTTCTTTTAGCAAACAAGCCTGTCGGCGTCCTCGCGACGGGGGCGTATCGCAACGGAGGCCAGGAGCTTGTCATCGAGCAGATTCAAGCTGCCATGCTCTGCCACGAGGTCCTGATTGTCGGTGGTAAGCCACGTGCTCATCAGGGTGCTACGCTGTGGAATGCCTACAACGACGATATTACCAAGGATGAGTTTGGCATCGATACCGCCAAGAAACTGGGCATCCGGGTCGCAGAGGCAGCCCTTCAGCTCGCAGAAAAATAGTTTTAGCTTACACTGCCCAAATACCAGCGACCGAGATCAGAAGCCCGTTTAGGCTCTGCGCCCTTGTTGCTTTCTGCGAACAAAAATATCCATGCATACTCTTGGATATACAGGTTTGTTTTTGGCCTTTGCTACTTTTCAAGCGCAAGGTGTATCGCCAGACAATGACCCGCGGACGGTGCAGCCTGTGACAAAAACCACTCTGCCAAGTGAGTTGGATGTTCAGGCACAGACCCATTTGCAGCAGAATTTTCCACTTAAAGACATTCCGATTGGACCTTTCCGACTTGATATTGGTGGGAGCGCTCGCTTTCGTTTCGAGCACCAGAGAAACTTCAATGCCCAGCGCTACGCTGACACAAGGAAGGAGACTTATCGCGAGGACCGTTTTCTGCTGCAGCGTACACGACTGGATTTTAACCTTCATCTTGCCGATGAAGCCCGTTTGTACACTGAGGTTCAAGATGCAAGAGCCTACAACTCTGACTTTCACGAGGATGATTTCTTCGGCAACAATCCTTACTGGAATGATGCAGATGTGCGCCAGGTTTATCTTGAGTGGCTTCATATCGGCGATAGTCCCTTTGGATTCAAGATCGGTCGCCAGACAATCTTCTACGGCGACAACCGGGTCTGGGGCCCCGGTGAGTGGGGCAACGTCGGACGCTACACGTGGGATGCCGCCAAGGTCATCGGGGACTTTCCTTTCGCAGAGACCCATTTTATCTTTGCTAACCGGGTCAGCTATGATCCCCACGACTTTGACCAGCGAGACCGTCGCCTCGATGCCTATGGGGCGTACGCTATGGTGAAAGACCTGCCTTTTAAACTCGACATGTTCTGGGTGAACAAGCACACCTGCCCTGACTTGGTGATAAACGCAAAGGGAGATCGTTTGGACCTTGATACCCACACATTGGGCGTTTATGCGGATGGCAAAATCAAAGACAATTGGGATTACAGAGGTACTCTGGCACACACCTTCGGCCAGCGTAACAGTGAAAACGTAAATGCCTGGGGTGCCAACGCCCGTCTGGGCTATACCTTTAGCGGCCCATGGGAGCCGCGTATAGGCGGCGAGTTTAGCTACGGCAGCGGCGACCGACGCCCCGGACAAGGTGACTATGAGACTTTTGACGGTGCCTTCGGAGCAGTCGACATCCTTTACTACGGACGCATGAATCTATTCTGCTGGATGAATATCCAGGACTACCAGGCTTCTTTCAGCCTTAAGCCAACGCAAGGGCTGAAGCTGTTTGCTGACTGGCATTTGTTTCAACTCGACTCCAGCAGGGATGCCTGGTACTACGTCAATGGCCAGCCGCAGCGCGTAGATGCGACCGGGCGATCCGGCTGCACCGTTGGCCAAGAACTTGACCTTATGCTCAACTACAAGGTCACCAATCAATGGCAGGTATTGGCGGGCTACTCTCACTTTTTTCCTGGGCGATTTTTGAGAAACACTGGACCCAGCCCCGACGCTGACTGGTTCTTTTTCCAAATGGAGTTTTCCTTCTGATGGCTCAGCCTTATGGAACGAAGGCAGCGATGATGTCACAGAAGATGAGTCCGCGATGGCTGCTGTCAAGAACCTTGGCCGTCGAATTGCAGAAATAGCATTGAAGATCGCTGCCAACGCGTTGGCGAACACAATGCCGCATTGCGCTGCCCGTGAACGGTAGTGCATCTCGGTTCGCCGGTTGCGCACATACTCTGGGATCAAGCCGCCAATTCGCAATTTCCCTGCCGCAGCAGGTGATTGTTCTTCCGCGTCATGTCCGTATAATATGCCGAGAACCCCCGGTCCCCGTGGACGTATTTAAGGTTGCTGAAAGGATAGAAATTGGGACCTTGGTTAGAAGGCAGAACATACTTATAACGGGGCGTGTGCAGGGGGTGGGTTTTCGGCCCGCGGTTTATCGACTGGCCCGCCGGTTGGGTCTGGCCGGTACAGTGTACAATGACACAAAAG